>JAUHVS010000134.1 GCA_030424955.1 bacterium
GTCTGAAATTGATCAACGTGGGCCTGCGTTTGCAGTGTGATGTCAGCCGAACTGCAGTCCACGGCCTGCGCTTCCGGGACCATCAGGCCGCTCGACAGGAAGAGCAACAACGCGCCTAATCGGGACATGGGTTTCGACTGCATGGGCATCCTTCCTCGCGATCCAGGGTACGAAAACAGGGGCATCACATGGGGGTATTCTAGGCCAAGCGGAACGATGTGTCCCCGAAGCTTTTCACCCCTGTATGGCGACTACTGCGCCCCTGCCATTGCTCGACGCACCCAGCAATCACAAGCTCGCCAAGCCAGTGTCGATTTCGCTCAGTGTTCCCGCGTAGCCCGGAAATCCAGATCGGGCCAGCGCTCCTCCATCAGGTTCAGGTTCACCCGCGTTGGCGCAAGATAGGTCAGGTGGCCACCCCCGTCGATAGAAAGCTGATCCGCTGCTTTCTTACGGAAGTCTTCCAGCTTGCGTTCATCATCGCAGCTGATCCAGCGTGCGGTGTAAACATTCACCGGCTCGTAGATCGCCTCCACCTTGTACTCGTCCTTCAGGCGGTAAGCCACCACATCGAACTGCAGCTGGCCTACGGCACCCACAATCAGATCTGTGGAATTAATGGGGGCGAATACCTGGGTAGAGCCCTCTTCCGATAACTGCTGCAATCCTTTCTGTAACTGCTTGGATTTCATCGGGTCAGTCAGGCGGATGCGGCGGAACAGTTCCGGCGCGAAATGAGGAATGCCGGTAAATTGCAGCTCCTCGCCCTCAGTGAAGGTGTCGCCGATCTGGATGGTGCCGTGGTTGTGGAGGCCGATGATGTCGCCGGACACGGCGTTTTCCACCAGCACTCGCTCACCCGCTTTGAATGTCACCGCGTCGGCGATTTTCACATCCTTGGCGATGCGGGTGTGGCGCATTTTCATGCCCTTGCCGTAGCGACCGGAACAGATGCGCATAAAGGCGATCCGGTCCCGGTGGCGCGGATCCATATTGGCCTGGATCTTGAACACAAAGCCGCTGAATTTATCTTCGCGGGCGCTCACTGCGCGGGAGGTCGCCTCGCGATCCTGTGGCGGCGGCGCCCACTGCACAAAGTCGTCCAGCATTTCCCGCACACCGAAGTTGGCCAGCGCGGTGCCGAAAAACACCGGAGTCAGTTTGCCCGCAAGGAAGGCGTCCAGATCCCACTCGTGGCTGGCGCCGCGCACCAGTTCGATTTCTTCGAGAAAGTCGTCGTAATCCTCACCAAGCAGAGCGCGCGCTTCGTCGCTTTCCAGGCCCTCAATGCGCTTGTCGTCCGGCAGGATCGCGCCCTGGCCCGGGGTAAAACAGTGGATGGTGTCGGTGTAGAGGTTGTACACGCCCTTGAAAAAACTGCCCATGCCGATGGGCCAGGTCATCGGCACGCACTGGATGTTCAGGCTCTCTTCGACGTTGTCCATCAGCTCGAAGGGGTCGAGCCCCTCGCGGTCGAGCTTGTTGGCGAAGGTCACCACCGGCGTGTCGCGCAGCCGGCAGACGTCCATCAGGGCCTGGGTGCGGGCCTCCACGCCCTTGGCGTTGTCGAGCACCATCAGCGCCGAGTCGACGGCGGTGAGCACCCGGTAGGTGTCCTCGCTGAAGTCCTCGTGGCCCGGGGTGTCGAGCAGGTTCACGGCGCGGCCGTTGAACTCGAAGCTCATCACCGCCGAGCTCACCGAGATGCCGCGGGCCTGCTCCACCTCGAGGAAGTCACTCGTGGCTTGCTTGCCCGCCCGCTTGGCCTTGACCGCCCCCGCCATCTGGATGGCGCCCCCGAACAGCAGCAGCTTCTCGGTGATGGTGGTCTTGCCCGCGTCCGGGTGACTGATGATGGCGAAGGTTCGCCGGCGTGCGATCTCGTCTTGCAGGGCGCTCATGGCGGCGCATCGTGGTGGCCGCGCCCCCGCGAGTCAACCGCCGGGCGCGGTGGGGGGGTCACCGCGCGCCGGGTGCGGGTTCAGAGGGCGTGCCGAAAGCCCAGGCCGACGCTGTGCACCACGCCCCCCGCGGTGTAGTCGCCCACAGGATCGGCGGGGCCGGCGGTCTTCTGCACGGGCAGATCGGTCAGCACGGTCGCCTGGTACACCAGCTCGATGGAGATGGGGTTGCGGCGCACCTCCAGGGGGTCCTGGAAGGTGAAGCTGCCGCCCAGGGCGAAGACGTGGGCGTCGGTGTCGATGTAGTTGAAGGCCTCGGTGGGCACCGGGGCGGGGGAGGGCCGCCAGGTGTAGCCGCCCCGCAGGTGCACCTGGGGGTGGGGCTGCTGCTCAAGGCCCAGGCGCACCACGGGCACGTCCCGGAAGCGCAGGCGCACGGGGGCGCCGTTGCCGACGTCCAGCCGCTCCCCCAAGCCCAGGCCCTCGGGCAGCGTGCCCTGTACGTCCAGGGTGAAGACCGGCGAGGGGTCGGGGGCCTGCGACCAGCGGGCCCAGCTGACGTCGGCGCTGGTCAGCAGGTGCCACGGCTCGATCTGGTAGGTGGCGCCCAGGGTGAAGACCTGCGGCGTGTAGAGCACCGTCCCGCGGATGTCGATGGCCAGGGTGAGCAGCTGATCGATGCGCAGGGCGCTGGGCAGCGCGTACTCGAGCTGAAGCGCGTCGCGGAAGCTGGCGCCGATGTGCAGGGTCCGGCTCGGGCGCAGCAGCACGCCCGCGACGGGCGCGGCGGTGGGCTGGATGTCGACCTGCACGCTGCGCTGGGTCACGCGGCGGTTGGCGAACTCCAGGTCGATGCCGATGCCGCCGTCCAGCGTGGCGAGCACCTGCACGCCGGCGCCCACGCTGAGCCAGTCGGTGATCTGGAACGCGCCGCTGGCCAGCACGACGAACTTATCGGGCAGGCTCTGGTAGCGGTAGAACTGGGGGATCTGGGCGTCGATGGCGTCGGCCTTGAGCAGCGTGAGGGTGGGCAGGTACAGCGCCACGCCCAGGGCCACGCGGTTGTCGATCAGCCCCCCCAGCGGGAACACGGCGCCCACGTGCAGGCCGGCGAAGGCGTCGGGCAGCGTGGCCTGGGTCGCGGCCTGGTGGGGGGCCGACGGGCGCCGGTCGATGCGCAGGGCCGGCTGGGTGAGCAGCAGCCCCACGCCCACCATGACCCGCTTGTTCCGGGTGAGCCCGGCCGGGTTGTAGAAGGTGGCCGTGTGGTCGTCGGCGGCGGCCACCTGCGCGTTGCCCATGCCCCGGCCGCGGGCGCCGAAGCCGTACACGTCGAAGACGCTCGCCGCCGGCTGGCCTGCCCACAGGGTGAGCGCGGCCACCACAGCCCAGGCGACGCCGCGGCCCATCACGGGCCCTCCGGGGCGCAGCCGTAGGCGAAGGCCCGCACGACCGCGAGCAGCTCGGGTACCACGTTGGCGTCCAGCAGCAAGACCAGCTCCGGGGCCAGCTCGCGGGCGACCTCGGGGGCCAGCAGGCGCACCAGCAGGCTGATCAGGGTGCGCCGCAGGTCGGGGGTGGCCACCAGCTCGCCCAGCACGGCGCTCAGCGGCGCGAGGGCGGCGACGACCTGTGGATCGCGGCCCAGATCGGCCACCACGTCCAGCACGGCGTCGAAGGCGATCTGGTCGCTCACGAACAGGTCGTAGAGCAGCCAGGTGAACACGGGATCGCGGTTGAGCAGCGGCGTGCTCGCGGTGACCTCGTCGCAGCGGGTCACGCCGTACAGATCGCAGCAGATCAGCCCCTGCAGGGCGGGCAGGGTGGGGCCCGTGGGGGCCAGCAGCCGGTCCAGGGCGTCGAGCAGGGTCGACAGGGGCGGGCTGTCGAGGGGCAGCAGCTCGATGCCCGACAGGGGCGCGGTGATGTCCCGCGCGACGGAGAACCCGGGGCGGATCAGGGCCGCCACGATGTTGCAGACCAGGGCCGTGAAGCCGGGCCGCGACAGGGCCCCGCCCAGGTCCTCGCTCAGCAGGTCCTGCACCAGCGGCAGCCGCAGGCTGTCGGCCAGCGCGGCGAGCAGGTCGGGCAGCGCGGGGTCGCGCAGGGCGCTGTCCACCGCGGCATAGAGCGCCCCCTGATCGCAGGTGCGCAGCAGGCGCACGCTCTCCGACAGCAGGGGCTGGCGGGCCTCGATGTCGGCGGCCACGAAGGCGAGCGCGTCCCGCACCGGGGGCAGCGCGCGGGCGAGCAGCGGCCCCTCGCCCACGGCCAGCAGGGCCTCGAGCTCGGGGCGGTCGAGGCCGCGGATCAGGCGCAGCAGGGCGTCCAGCACCGCGGTCAGCTGCTCATCGGCCAGGCCGGTCTCGACGAAGGCGCGCAGGCCATCGAGCTGGCCCGAGGCCACCAGGTCCAGGGTGAGCGGCGCCAGATCCGACAGCGGCGCGCAGCGGGCGGCTGGCGGGGCGTTGCTCGGCGACGGGGCGTCGGCGTCGGCGCCGCAGCCGGGGACCACAGCGAGCAGCAGGCCCACGAGCAGGACGGCCCCTGGACGGGCGAGGTGCTGGCGCGAGGTCATGGTCGGCACAGGCGGTCCAGCGCCGCGCGGTCGCGGTGGCACTTCAGGCAGCCGCGGGGGTTGGCGCCCAGGGCGCGATCACACAGCCGCGCGGCGAGCCCCGGCGGGTGGGGGCTGGCGCGCAGCCGCTGGGTGGCCTGGTCGCTGTGGCAGCGCACGCAGTCGTCCTCTTGGTGGCACGACACGCAGGTGCCCAGGCTGCGCCGCGCGTCGTGGCGGTGGTGCTCCGGGCCCGGGGGGCCGCCGGCCTCGCCCACAAACCCCGGCGGGTGGAACCGCCGGCTGCCCTGGGTCAGCGCCCCGAAGCCCAGCGGTCCGCTGCTGTCGACCACCCCGCTCTGCGCGTGGCAGCCCGTACAGAAGGTCTGCTGGCGGTGGCAGGTGGCGCAGCGGGTGAGGTCGCGCCGGGCCTCCATGGGGTGGCTCAGCAGGTAGTCGGCCGGGTGCAGGTCCAGCGGGCGCAGCCGCCCGACGTGGCACGCGCTGCACTCGGACTCCCGGTGGCAGGCGTCGCAGGTGGCCGGGCTCGCCTTCGCCGCGGGCCCGTGGCGCTGGGCCCACTGGGGATCGAGGTGGTCGCCGTAGCCCAGCCGCCCGTCGGGGCGCAGGGCGCGCTGCGGGCCCCAGGCGGTCTGCAGCCGCCCGTCGGGGCCGGCGACGTGGCAGGCCGCGCACCGGTCGGGCGCCTGCTGGCCGTCGTGGCAGCCCAGGCAGGTGGCCTTGGCGGCGCGGGCCCCGTTGGGGTGGCAGTCGGCGCAGGCGGCGCCCCGCCGGGCGTGGGCGCCGTGGCTGAAGCGCAGCGCCGCAGGGCCGGCCGCGGGCGTCGGCTGCCAGATCATGCCCGGGTGACAGCCGGCGCAGCTGGCCGCGGGCGGCGACAGGCGGTCCCGCGCGCGGGCCGAGGTCTGCGCGCCGGGGTGGCACTCAGCGCAGGCCGTGGCCCCGTGGGGCGCGTGCGGGAAGGCGCTCGCCGGCCCGTAGACCACGTCGCCGGGCGCCAGCAGCGCGCCGATGAGCCACAGCGCCAGCATCACCACCACTCCAGGAAGGTCGCGCGGGTCATCAGCCGCAGGCGGCCGGGCGTGTGCTCGCTCAGGTGCCCCTCGGCCAGGGCCTGCAGCCGCACCACCTCGTTCGCGCGCCAGTCCAGCCCCAGCACCGCCCAGCCCGAGGGGCCCGAGCGGGTGGGGCGATCGTCGTCGTTGACCCACAGCAGGCCGAGCCGGCTGCGCAGCGCGAGGGGGTGGTTGCCGGGGATGAGCGGGATCGGCACGCGGCTGAACAGGTCGACCAGGTGCCGATCGCCGCCGTAGCCGGTGCCCAGCCGGGCCTGCAGGCCGGCGTGCCCCGGGGTGCCGTCCAGGGTGAACCGCCGGGTGAGCTGGGCCCCGGCGTCGAGGCCGGGCTGGTCGTCCTCGGGCGTCGCCGCCACGCCGCCGCCGGGATCGGCCGGGGTCTGCGCCGCGCGGCTGCCCAGGTCGAACCAGCGCACCGCCCCGTCGGCGGCGACCTGCCAGGTGCCGTCCGCCCAGCGCCCCCGCAGGTGGCCCTCGTGCCAGGCCGTGGGCCCGAAGGCGTTCCAGATGCTGTCGGCTGAGAACACCGGGCGGGCCCGGCGCCAGCCCCCCGACAGGGTCGTCTGCGCCGTGGGGCGGCCCCCCAGGTCCGCCCACAGGTCGGCGAGCTGGCCGAACACGAGATCGGCGCGCCCCCCGCCGTCGAGCCACACCCCATCCACCGGCTGCAGCCGGCTGGCGACGGCGATCTGGTCGCGCTGCACGACCTCGTCGGCGGTGCGGCGCCAGTCGGCGCGCAGGGCGACCTGGCGCACGTCCCGCAGGCTCACGCCGGCGGTCCAGATCCGCGCCTGGGTCGTGGGCAGGCGGGTGCCGTCCAGCGAGAACAGGTCGGGGCCGAAGTCGGTGACCCCCCGGCGCACCGCCAGCCCGGCGCCGGCGTGCAGGGTCACGTAGGGCAGCGCGCGGGCGTCCACGCGCACGCCGTCGAGGGCGTCGAAGCCCAAGGCGTCCGACCAGATCTGGCGCCCGGCGGTCACGTCGATGCGGGCGGTGCGCAGCTCGGCGGCCGCGCGGTACAGATCGAGCGCCGCGCGCCGGCCGTCGGGCTGGATGGCGAGCTCAGGGCCATCGGGGCCCAGATCCGACGCGACCACCAGATCGGTGGCCAGGGTCAGCGACGGCCCGCGCCCGCGGGCGTCCGGGCGCAAGACATAGAGGTCGAGCTGGAGCCGCTGCCGCACATCGAACCGGTCCTGCGCCCGCGGCGCGAGGCCGCGCCAGCGATCGGCGTCCAGGGTGCTCTCGACGTTGAGGCGCCAGCGCGTGGCGGTGGGCCAGGGCGCGGCGGCGCCCGCGAGGGTCGTGGCCAGGGTGATGGCCAGGGCAGGGGGGAGGCGCCGCATCCCGGGGATGCTACGGGCCGCCCGACCGGGTGTGCAATCATTCGCGGGGCGCGCAAAAGTTGCACAGACCCCGACCCGGCCGTGGGGCTCTGCGCCGGCACGATCCTTGCTGACACCCTGTGCATCGGGGACAGGCCCACGGGGGAGACACGTATGGGACGCCGCGCCAGCGCTGGGTTCACGTTGATCGAGTTGCTGATGGTGGTGGCCATCGTGACCGTCGCCACGGTGGTCGCCTGGCCAACGTTGAGCACCTTCATGGGCCGCTCGGGGGAGGCCGGCACGGCCACCGCCGCGGCGCGCCTGTTCAACCGGGTGCGGGATCAGGCCCGCCGCCGCAACCGCGCCTACCTGGTGCGGTTCGACGACTTCTCCCAGGTTGAGCCCACCGGCACCATGCGCCTCATCGAGGGCAGCACGGGCAGCTGCCGCGCCCTGCACGCGGCGCCGGGGGGCGGTCAGGAGCTGCAGATCGTGCCGTACGGCCAGACGCCCCAGGGCAACTACGACGGCCACGTCGAGAAGAAGGTGGGCCTGCGGGGCTGGGTGGCGCCCGGGGAAGAGGCCCTCCGCGCCGCCACCCTGGACGTCTGCGTGCAGCCCGACGGCTCGGCCACGTGGCAGCAGAGCGGCGGCACGCCCGTGCCCATCGCCGGGGCCCTGAGGGTGCTGGTGCAGCGCTTCAACTTTGAGGGCGGCGGCTGGCGCATCGAGGGGCCGCCCCGCGGCGTCGAGATGACCTTCGCGGGCGGCGCGCGCATGGGGGTGAACTGATGGCTCGGCACGCACGGCCCCAGGCGAAGGGCTTCACCATCATCGAGATGCTCATCGCCCTGGTGGTGACGATGATCGGCTTCGCCGCCATCTTCCAGATGCAGATCGGCACCATGCAGGGCAACATCGCCGCCCGCGAGCTGGCGGCGGCCACCAACCTGGCTGAGCGCTTCGCCGAGGTGCTGCACCGCGACGCCAACCTGTGGACGGGGCTGGAGCGCCCGGCGCCCTACCTGAACCAGAGCTTCCGCAACTGGCACAGCTTCACGCCGGCGCCCATCGACCACAACGGCCGCGCCTACGTGGACGACGATCCGCAGGGCTCGCCCCTCGCGCGGCAGCGCTTCTGCGTGCACTACTGGATGGATGAGGGCACGGGCACCTACGACGGCGTGCTGACCGGGCGCGTGCGCGTGGTCTGGCCCCGCAACGGGCTCGCCCGCGGCCCCCTGTACGACATCTGCGGTGAGGCGGACGCGGGGGCCTTCGTGCCGTCCGTGGCCGACTGGTTCACCCTGACCCTGCCGGTGGCGATCCGGCGCCACCCGGGATGATGAGGCACACGATGACGACGACGCAGCGACGTCGGCGGGGTGGACGCGGCTTCTCCCTCGTCGAGATCATGATGGCCCTGATCATCTCGGCCATCGTCATGCTGACGGTGTTCTTCGTGTTCATCACGAACACCGAGCAGTACTACCGCCAAGAGCAGATCGTTCAGATGCAGGAGCGCATGCGCTTCGCGCTGGAGTACCTGAAGAACGACGTGCGCAACGCCGGCCGGCTGAGCATGGTCAACGGCAACGTCCTGGCGGGCACCCGCCAGGTGCAGGGCGCCATCGACATCCAGGCCGTCGAGCTGTTCGAGGGCGACGCGGCCCCGGCCAACCTCAACGGCGACGGCAACGGGCTGGAGCCCGATCGGCTGCGCCTGCTGGTGGACGCCTCGGGCGGTGTGCCCCTGGGCGTGCTGACCGTGGGCGGCGACCGACTGAAGGTGGCGCCCGAGGCCCTGCAGCGCGGCGCGGCGGCCAAGGCGATGGTGGCCAACGGCGGGCAGGCCCGCTTCGAGAGCATCTACGCGGCCGGCAACTACGTGTACATCACGCACCCGTCCTCGGGTCGCTTCTCGATGGTGCCCATCCGGGCCGCGGCCTTCCAAGACGACGGCCCGGTGGTGGAGATCGAGCAGGACAGCCTGATGGCGGCCGACTGCGGGGCGGGGGAGTGCACCGTCAACCCGGTGCAGTGGGTGGAGTACGCCGTGGCGGTGGATCCGCTCGACGCCACCAAGACCAACCTCTACCGCCGCCAGATCGACGCGAGCGGCGGGGACGTCATCGAGCCGGCGGTCATCATCGCCGAGCACGTGGTCAACCTGCAGGTGTGGGGCATGTACGACCAGGGCCTGGTGGGCGTGCCGGACATCCCGGCGGACCCCAACCCCCGCGATGACGTGGGCAACTGGCCGGCGGCCAGCGAGTCGGCGCGCATGAACCAGAGCCCGCACCGGCTGCGGTCGATGAAGCTGCTGCTGGCGGTGCGCACGCCCCGCGAAGACAAGACGCTGGAGGCGGCGCCCGATCGGGCCGTCGCCGCGAACCTGCGGGTGGCGGCGGATCGCACCTGGTTCGACGTGGTGCCCGGCGAAGGCACGGGCCTCGCGCGGGTGGCGACCCTGGTCTCCGAGGTGGAGACCCCCAACCTCAACCGGGGGATTTGACGTGCCGGTGATCACACGACGTGCGCCCGTGGGGCGACGCCGCCGGCGCGGGAGCCGCGGCAACGCGCTGACCCTGGCGGTGGTGATCCTGCTCGCCATGATCGCGCTGGGCCTGCTCGCGGTGCGCTCGACGCGCCAGAACATCGCCGGCTCGGGCAACCTGCGCATGAACAAGCAGGCGCGCTACATCGCCGAGATGGCGCTGCACCAGACCATGACCTTCATGAACCAGCAGGGCGCGCTGGTGCTGCAGCCCCGCATGGGCTTCCGCAACAGCAGCATCGAGCTCGACTCGTCGGGGCGGGTGGCCATCATCGGGCAGGACGGCGCCGAGCTGTTCACCACCAACGTGCCGGTGCCGCCGTTCCTGACCGAGGGCCCGAACGCCCTGGGGCAGTTCGGGGAGGGCTCCGGGCTGGTGCCGAGCTACCGGGTCACCGTCGACGGCTTCCGGCCGGGGCCCGCGGCGCCGGGGAACAGCGCGCCCGAGGGCGGCAGCCTGTTCTGCCAGATGGAGTTCACGGCGCGGGGGTATGTGGCCGACGAGCCGCTGCCCAACGCAGCTGAGTTTGACACCGAGCGCGGGCTCGAGGTGTACGCCGAGGCCACGCTGCGCGCGGGCTCGGTGCTGCGCGTCGACAAGGCCGCCTTTTGCCAGTTTTGAGCCGGGGAGGGTCCACCATGCGCCACAACGCGCTGCTGTTCGTATTCAGCCTGGTGGCCGCGCTGCCCGCGGCCGCCCAGGTCAAGCCCGAGATCACCTTCTTGATCGACGCGCCGCACCGCGCGCAGACGCGCCTGGATGGCGCCCTGCCGCAGTGCTTCCCGCGGGGCACCGCCGATCCCGGGGCCCTCGACGTGCAGCTCGCCGACAGCAACCGGCCGGCGCTGCAGGTGGTGAAGGAGGCCCTGGCCGGCGGGAGCACCACGCCCTTCTGGTGCACCGAGCACGACCCGCAGTGGCGGGCTGACAACCACCTGTTCGGCACCGACGGCCTGGGCAGCACCTACCGGGCGATGTGCTGCTCGACCTTCAACGCAGGCCAGTGCGCGCGGTGGGCGCCCTGCGGGAACGACCACGGCGATCAGCGCCTGGACGGGGCCGATGACGCGACGCTGCTGGGCATCGGTGACGCCATCGACGAGGACGGCCTGGTGCAGCGCTACAACGAGCGCATCAAGTTCGGCCTGATGGTCACCGAGGCCGAGGCGGTCAAGCAGAACCCGTTGTCCTACGCTGGCGAGCGGGTGGGCGCGGGCAACACCGCCTTCGTGTCGGGCCAGGCGACCCGCTACGGCCTGGCCCTGCGGGCCGACGGCCTGCCCGTGGGCTTCGAGGTCGAGCAGGTGAACGTGGGCCTGCGGGACGCGGCCGTGAAGTACGGCCGGCTGCAGCCGGGCCACCTGGGCGTGCTCATTGGGGGCGATGCCAACCGCACCCAGGCGCTGACCGAGAACCCGTCGTCGGTGCGGGCCCACAACGACCTGATCATGCGCGAGATCCGCAACATCGTGCCCTACGGCCACACCAACCTG
>JAUHVS010000883.1 GCA_030424955.1 bacterium
CCCGTACGTGAGCCATGTGGAGACTCTTGAACAAGTCGTCGTGCGCCTTCCACACGATCTTGACGGGACGATCGAATTGGTCCCTGGTCGACAAGGTACAGGGCACAACCCGATACGCCGGAGTCTCGACGCCGTTCGGGACACCGTTGACTTCGCGGCTGGCCCAGTCGGCTAGTTCTGTGTCGCCTCGTGTTGACGCGATCGCAGCAGTCGTTGCCAGAAGCAGGGCAAGATCCTCGTGAGGAGTTGTCGCCTTCAGTAGCAAGTCCCCGTACACGAATCCTCCTTGGATCGCCGGCACTTTGGTTGCGGAACGCTGCCGTCGGATGGGGTGGACAGCTTGTGAGCAGCGAGTAGGCACCGATGCGACCCTACGCCAGTCTTCAAGCCGGGTGAAGGTCCGCTGCCGTGACCCACTGAGGTTTCGGGCGATTGTTGTGGCTGGGTAGCCGTTGACGCACAACGAGGTTCTGGCTAGCGTTGGGTGTGACCTGCATGCCTCGATGGTTTGCGGGGTGAGGCCTGGCCGCCACGCGGCCGAAGAGGCGCCGTGACCAAAGCGAGTCCCTGAGAAAGGGCGCTGCGGTTGCGGCGCCTTTTTGCGTTTTGGGGACTGAGGTTGCGCGACGCGCTGCACAAGACCGGGACCTTCGAGGCCTTCTACAAGGCCAGCGCGCCCGTGGGGCAGCGGCTGCGCATCCGCGGCGTTGTCAGCACGGAGCACCGGGACCTCGACGGCGAGCTCATCCGCCAGGACGGGGCCGACTACAGCGAGCTGAGCAAGGCCGGCTGGCTGAACGACGACCACAAGAAGGGCGCCAGCAACGCGCTGGGCCAGGTGGTGCAGGTCTTCCCGGTTCAGGTCCGCGATCAGCGCAGCGGGCAGATGGTGAAGGCCACCGGCATCGAGGGCTACCTGCTCGAGGACGGCGACGGGCGGCGCATCTGGGAGAAGGCCCGGGCGCTGCAGAAGGCGAACGCCAGCCGGCGCTACGGCTTCTCGGTGGAGGGGGCCGTGCTGGCCCGCGACCCGAACGACCCGACCATCGTGACGAAGTGCCGAGTGCGCGAGGTGGCCATCACCCGCAACCCGGTGAACCCCCACACCAGCCTTGAGGTGATGGAGAAGAGCCTCGGGGCGGTGCGCAAGGCCCTGGAAGTGGGCACCGCCTTCCCGGCGGACGGTGGGATGAACGCGGGCCAGATCATGGCCGCGGTGCCCCAGGACCTCGCAGGGTGGGCCATCACCGACGATCCGCTGCTGCTCTCCGACCTGACCCAGATCACCCGTCTCGGCGAGCCGAGCAAGCGGCGCCTGACGAAGGCGCAGGCCGAAGCGTTCGTGCGCGAGCGCCGGCCCAACGCGACCCCCGACCAAATCCGCGATGTGCTGCGCCGCAGCCTGAGGAGTGCCCGATGAACCCGATCGACCACCTCATCCAGCTCGCCAAGGCTGGCAACCAGGGCGCCCTGGCGTCGCTGAAGCAGCTGGCTAATGGCGGCAACCAGTCCGCCGTGACCGCCCTGTCGAGCCTCGGCGACGAGAACGGCAGCAACGGCGAGGAGCCCGAGGGCTCAGTCGAGATGGGCAAGTCCCAGACCGAGTTCGACGTCGACGCCCTGCGCAAGAGCATGGGCGATCTGCTCGACGACGTCCCCGACGAGGGCGAGGCCCTCAGCAAGGGCGGCGCGGCCGACGCGGAAGACGACGAGGACGCCGCCGACAACTTGGAGTTCGACTTCGAGGACGTCGGTGAGGGCGACGGCGACGAGGTCGCGAAGTCCCTGGCCGCGGTCGAGG
>JAUHVS010000135.1 GCA_030424955.1 bacterium
CCACGATGATGCGCACCCATCGATTCATGTGGTTTCTCCCCAACAAACTCCCCAATCGCTGGGAAGCATAGTGATTTCAACGATTTGCACGTTGACAAGCCGGCGAATGGTAGTGAAGCCATCCCAAGTACGTCAAGGACGCGTGACGCAAGCGCGAATGTGACTTTCGCGAAGGGGCAGGCTAGGTTTGCCCAACGCATGGGGGCTTGCTAGGTTACCGCTCGCTCCCGCCCCCCCCGACCGTGCGCGAAAGGTGCGCGTTGAAGTTCACCTGCGACCACTGCAGCACCCGCTACACCCTCTCCGACGAGAAGGTGCGCAACAAGGTTCTCAAGATCCGTTGCAAGGTCTGCGAGAACATCATGGTCGTGCGCGATCCGGCGGCGCGCCCCGCGCCCGAGCCGGCGCCCGTGCGCCTGCGCGCCCCCGACGACGATGAAGACAGCACCCAGCTCTCCGCAGGCCTGACCGCCGGCTTCGACGCCGAGTGGTACGCCGCCTCTGCCGGAATGCAGCACGGCCCCATGCCCATCGAGCGCCTGCTCGATGAGCTGCGGAGCGGGCAGGTCAAGGGCCAGGACCTGGTGTGGAACGCCACCATGGCGGACTGGCAACCGGCGGCGGAGATCCCGGCGCTGGCCCCCGCCCTGCGCCGGCCTGCCCCGAAGGCGCCCCCGCTCCCCCCGCCGCCCGTGGCCGCTGGGGCCGACGACGAGGCGACGGTCATCCAGGGCTCACCCGACCTCTTCCGGCTGGCCCCGAGCGGGGGCGGCGCCGAGCTCCTGAGCCGCGAGATCTCGCAAGCGGTCGACGCGCTGCACCCCGAGCTCACCGCGCCCCCGGTCGATGAGCAGGCCGACACCGCCCTGTGGCCCGCCAGCGACGCCAGCGACGATCCCGACGACACCACCCTCGCGGCCCCGCCGGCGGCGTCCCTCGCTGCGGTCACGGCCGCGCTGGCAGGCAAGGCTGCACAGCCCGCGCGCCGCAAGGACAGCAAGGCGAGCGGCCCCAAGGGTGCGCCCGCGCCCAAGCCGCCGGCCCCCAAGCCGCCGGCCCCCAAGCCCCCGGCTCCGAAGGCCAAGGCGGACAAGGCGCCGGCCCCGAAGGCCAGCCCGTCGGCGCCCCCTGCGCCCGCCAGCTCGGCGCCGCCCGGGCCCGCGGCTGCGCCCGTCTCGCTGCCGCCGGCCCCCGCGCACCCGGAGCCGCCCAGCGCGGCCCCGGCCATCCCGTCCGTCAGCGAGCTGCCCCCCCCGGTGGACGCCCCGGCATCCGACGCCCCGGCCACCAGCGCGGACGGCGTGGCCCCGGCCGCCGGCTCCGACTGGCTGACCAGCCTCGCGGACCACCTCGACGACGCCCCGGCTGGCCCCATCGTGACCGCCAGCGCCGCAGAGGTCAGCGCGCCCGAGCCCTCGCAGGGCAGCGGCGGGCGGGTGGCGGTCATCCTCCTGCTGCTGATCGTCATCGCCGGCGCCGTGTACCTGTTCACGCGAGACGCCAACCCGGATCCCGCCGCGGACGCCGCCACCCTGGCCCAGGTCACCGCCCGCGACGCCGCCCCGGCGCCCGTCGTGGACGCCGCAGCGCCCGACGCCGCTGTGCCCGACGCCGCTGTGCCCGACGCCGCCGTCGCAGACGCCGCCGTACCCGACGCCGCCCCGCGCAAGGTGGCCCGGCACACCCCACGCCCCGAGAAGCGCCCCAGCACCGCTGCGGCCGCCGACACGAAGGCGCCCGCCAAGCAGCCCAGCAGCGCGAGCCGCCGGCCCACCACCGGGCTCGCCGCCCTCGACAACAACCGCCGCAAGGTTGAAGTGGCCCCGCCCACGCAGGCCCCCGAGCGCCTGCCCGAGACCCTGAGCAAGGCGCAGATCTCGTCGGTGCTCCGCCAGAACAAGGCGGGCCTCCAGGCCTGCTACCAGCGCCAGCTCAAGCGCGACAACTCCATGCGTGGCGTCAAGCTGCCCCTGAAGTTCACCGTGCAGCGCAGCGGCCGGCCCTCGAGCGTCGAGCTCCCCCGCCGCTTCGATGGCACGGTGCTCAAGACCTGCCTGAGCAGCCTCGTGCGGCGCTGGCACTTCCCGCGGTTCACGGGGGATCCCATCCCAGTGGAGTACCCGCTGGTCTTCCAGGCGTCCCTCTAGCGGCACCGCGATTCCGGCATCTCCTCGCTGATCTTCGATGATGGCGGCACAGGACGCCCTCGGCGAGTCGAGCCACCAGGGCTCGCCGTCGCGGACGGTGGCGCCAGGCGCAGTCGTCCCACCAGCGGGCGCGCCGGCCGCCCCAGCGCCTGACCCCAGCCTCCACCCCGATGAGCCCATGTCCGCCCCCCGCTGAGTCCAGGGGCGATGCACCGCGGCGAGCAGCCGCAAGGCGAGGGCCCGCGCTGGCGGTTACGTTGTCGGCGATGAGAGCGGGGGCTGGGCCGGCGACGAGGCCGGCCGGCGCGGCGGGCCGAGCGGGCCCTGCACAGGCCGCCTGAAGGCGGCCCGGCGTGCGCTACGGAGCGGAGGCGGGGGCGGCTGCCGAGCCCGGCGCGGCGCCAGCGTCCGGCGCGGCGCCGCCCTCGGGGGCGGCCGGCTCAGCGGCCTTGAACTCGCCGCGCTGGATCTTGCCCGCCTGCTCGACGACGGCGTCGCGGGGCAGCGAGATCCGGTAGCTGTACTTGGCGGGCTTGCGATCCTTGGTGAAGCCCTTCTCGACCACCGACACCAAGGCGGCGCTGTACGCCACGGTGGCGCCCTCGGGGCGCTCCTTGCCGGCCACGGTCCAGGTGAGGGTGTAGAGAGCGTCGGTCACCGCCGCGAGGGCCTGGCGATCGGCGTCGGCCTCGTAGGTCTCGGCCTTCGGATCGCCCTCCACCTCAACCTCGGTGGTCACGAAGATGGTGTCGGTCTTCTCGTCGTACTGCTTCGCCTCGATGAGCGTCGGCTTGACCTTCTGCCAGGTGGGCTCGAAGTCCGCCTTGAACTTCATGAACTCGCTGACCTCTTTCTGCGCCGTGATCTTGCGCCGGAGCGCCCGCGGCATGCGCAGCTCCAAGGCCTTGTCGTAGAAGGCGATGGCCTCGCCGTGCGTGCCCGCGGCCTGCAGGTCCTTGCCCTGCTTGTAGAGCAGGTTGGCCAGCGTGAGGTTGGCCTCGCTCTTCTTCTCGATGCCGATCGCCTTGCGCAGGAAGGCCTCGGCCTCGGCCGGCTTGGCCATGCGCTGCTCGGCCTGCTTGCGGTAGTTCTCCTCGAGCGCGGGGTTCACCACCGACCCGTAGGTCTGGCCCATCTCGGCGTTGCCCAGGATCTTCTCGAGCAGCTCGGCCTGCTTGGGCAGGTTGCCCTCGCGGCGGTAGGTGTCCGCCTTGCCCCACAGCGCGTTGTAGTCGTTGGGGTCCGCAGCCAGCGCCACATCGAAGGCCTTGTGGGCCTCGGCGTAGTTGCCCTGCTGGGCGTAGCGCCGCCCCTTGGCGATGTCGTTCTTGTTGTCGGAGCAGCCGGGCATGGCGACCCCGATCAGCGCGGCCCCGAGGGCCCAGCGGAGGATGGCCGATCGCATCTTCACCTCGTATGGATGCCTCTCGAATGGGCGCGCGCGGCTCGCGCAAACCCTGGATGTTGCCTTACAACGGCCCCACCGGAGCGTCAAGCTGCCCAGGGGTCATCCCGGCGGCTCATGAGCGCCAGCCACGCCCAGACGAGCGGTCGGGCGAGCCGCCGGCCCGCCTGCGAGCTCAGGTGCTGCGCCACGGCGGCCGGGCTCGACGCCTGCCCCGCCCTGACCACGCTGTCTGCCTCATCCAGCACCGCGAGCGCCTGCGCCCCCAAGGGGATGCCTGCCTCGTCGAGCCCGAGCGGGCCACCCCCGCCGTCCACGTGCTCATGGTGCGCATCGATGATGAGGCGGGTGGGCGGGGCGAGCGGGCCGCTGAGCCTCAACAGGCTCACGCCCGCGTGCGCGTGGGCCCCGGGCTGCGGCTCCCCGGCGGGCATCAGGGTCCAGCCCGCGTCGTGCGCCAGCCCCGCCCAGATCAGCGCCCGCCGCGGGCCTGGCCGCCACCCGAGCTGGCGCCCCAGCCCGGCCGCCTGAAGGGCCACCTGCAGCCCATGGGCCGACAGGTCGTCGCCCACCACCCGCGCCCGGGCCAGCGCGCGCCACGCGAGGCGGCCGTGGCCACAGTGCCGGTCGACGGCGGCGACCCAGGCCAGGCTCAAGGCGCACGTGGACGGGGCCTCGGGCCGGGTCACGGTCCACGCGGCGGCGACGCGACCGAGCGCTCGCAGGGGGTCGATGGCGCGCCACGGATCGGACCCGAGCGTAGACAGGGCCTCGCGCGCAGACTCTGCGGACACATCGGGGAGCGCCGTCGGCGCGAGATAGGCTGGCCCGCCGGGCACTTCACTTGACTCCCCGGGGGTCATTGGGTACAAACCGGCGCTCGTTTCTCCGGGCCCGCGGCGACGTCGTCGGGGCCGTTTATCCAACTGAGGGCTATCATGTACACGCGCTCCACTCCAGTGGCCGAGGCCATCGCCAACCGTAAGTGGTGGGTGATCGATCTCGAAGGCCAGACGCTGGGGCGGGCGGCTACGCGTATCGCGCACGTTCTGCGCGGTAAGCACAAGCCGACCTTCACCCCCCACATCGACGACGGCGACTACGTCATCGTCATCAACGCCTCCAAGGCCGTGCTGACCGGCAACAAGCTGGCAGACAAGATGTACTACCGGCACACCGGGTACGTCGGCGGTCTCAAGGGCGCCAACGCCGAGACGATGCGTGACAACGACCCCGAGAAGTGGGTCCAGCGCACCATCAAGGGCATGCTGCCCCGGGGCCCCCTGGGCCGCGCGCAGCTGAAGAAGCTGAAGGTCTACGCCGGGGCCGAGCACCCGCACGAGGCGCAGCTTCCTCAGGAGATGACGATGACCTCGTTCATCTCGAAGGCGCACTGAACACCGTCCGCTTCCAGGTTTTTGTTTCAAGGCATACGACGCGCGCCCAGTTTTCGACAACCACCCGCTGAGGGTGCAATTCGGCCTCGAGTTTGAGGTCGGGCGCAGTCGACGAGGAAAGAGAGCGATTCCATGATCCAGCAGCCCGAGCAGTGGACCGCGATCGGTCGCCGCAAGTCGGCCGTGGCCCGCGTGTACCTGCGCCCCGGCACCGGCATCATCATGGTCAACAACCGCGCCTTCGAGGACTACTTCCCCCGGGCGACCGGCCGGATGCAGATCCTCCAGCCCTTTGAGCTGACCGAGACCCTCGGCAACTTCAACGTGCTGGTGAACGTGAGCGGTGGTGGCCAGACCGGCCAGGCCGGCGCCGTGCGCCACGGCATCACCCGCGCCCTGATGGAGTTCAACCCTGAGCTCCGCGCGGTCCTGAAGAAGGCCGGGTTCGTCACCCGTGACGCCCGCGTCGTCGAGCGGAAGAAGCCCGGCCAGCCCGGCGCTCGCCGCAAGTTCCAGTTCAGCAAGCGCTGATCGTGCCGACCGCGACCGTCCGGGTCGCGCTGGTTGGCACCAGCGGGTACACGGGGGCCGAGGCCCTCCGCCTGCTGGGGACACACCCGCTGGTCCGGCTCACGCGCCTGTGCGCGCACAGCCGGGCCGGCGAACCCCTCGCCGATATCCTGCCCCCCTTCGCCGGTGTCGATGGCCTGCCCTCGGTGGAGCCCTTCGACGCTGCGGCGGTGGCCCAGGTGGCCGACTTCGCGCTGCTGGCCGTCCCCCACGGCACAGCGCAGACGATCACCGCCGAGCTGTTGGCCCACGACGTGCGGGTCGTGGACTTCAGCGCGGACCACCGCTTCGACGATCCCGACTTCTTTGCAGCGGTCTACGGCCACGCCCACGCGCGGCCCGAGACCTTGGCGCGCACCGTGTACGGGGTGCCCGAGCTGTACCGTGAGCGGATCCGAACGGCGGACGTGGTCGGGGCCGGCGGGTGCTATCCCACCAGCGTCATCCTGGGGAGCTTGCCCGCTGTCCGGCAGGGGCTCCTGGCCCCCGGGGCCATCCCAATCGCCGACTGCAAGTCAGGCGTGAGCGGCGCGGGGCGCAGCCCCGGGGCCGGCACGCACTACCCCGAGACCGCCGACGGGCTGCACGCCTACAAGACCCTCGCCCACCGGCACGCGCCGGAGATCGCGCGGGCGCTGGGGCTGGCCAAGGTGCGGTTCGTGCCCCACCTGGTGCCGATGATCCGCGGCATCCTGTCGACGATCTACCTGCCGCTGCGGCCCGGGGTGTCGGCGCAGGCCGTACGCGAGGCCTACGTCAACGCGTACGCCGCCGAGCCCTTCGTCACGGTCCTGCCCGCCGGCCAGCACCCGGATCCGCGCCACGTGCGCGGCACCAACCGCTGCCACCTGGGGCTGTTTGTCGACGACGATCTGCTGTGCGTGCAGGCCGCCATCGACAACCTCGGCAAGGGCGCCGCCGGTCAGGCCATCCAGTGCCTGAACCTCATGGCGGGCCTGCCCGAGGACGCCGGGCTCACCCACACCGCCCTGTTCCCGTAGCCGCCCATGTGTGGCCTGATCGCCCTCACCGCGCTCTTCCTGCCCGCCCTCGAGATCTACGTGCTCATCGAGGTGGGCGCCCGCATCGGCGCGGCCGAGACGCTGTTCTTGGTCTTCGCCACCGCGGCGCTGGGCCTGTGGGCGGCGCGGGGCCAGAGCCTGCGGGCGTTGGATCGCGTGCGCCGCGGGCAGGTGCCCCAGCGGGCCGAGGTGCTCGAGGGTCCCCTGCTGCTGCTGGCCGCGCTGTGTCTGCTGGTCCCGGGCTTCGTGACCGACAGCGTGGGCGCGCTGCTCCTGCTGCCGCCCGTGCGGCGCCGGCTCGCCCGGGCCGCGGTCCAGCGCTTCGGCCGCCCGGGCCCGGGGGGCCCCCCCGATGGGCCGGCGGGCCCCGGCAGTGACGCCCCCGAGATCATCGTCGTCCCGCGGCGCCCATGAGCACCCGGCTCGTGCCCCAGCAGCTCCGCGGCACGGCGGGCAAACCGCTCACCGTCGACGCCATCACCCGGCACATCAAGGGCCTGCTCGAGGCCACCTTCAGTGGCGTGTGGGTCGAGGGTGAGATCACCCAGGTCAAGCAACACCACAGCGGCCACGTCTACCTCACCCTCAGCCACGGGGACGCCCGCCTGGACGGCATGGTGTGGGCCAGCGAGGCCCGGCGCATGCGCTACCAGCCCGGCCCCGGGGAGCGGGTCGTGGCCTTCGGGCACCTCAGCGTGTGGCCGCCGTCGGGTGGCTATCGGCTGGTGGTGCAGCGGCTCCAGCCCGCCGGCGCCGGGGCCCGCCAGGCCGCCCTGGCCGCGCTGAAGGCCACCTTGGCCAGCGAGGGGTTGCTCGATCCCAGCCGCAAGCGGCCCCTGCCCCGGCTGCCCCGGGCGGTCGGGGTCGTCACCAGCGGCAGCGGCGCGGCGCGGCGGGACATCGAGGCCGTGCTGCACCGCCGCTCCCCACAGATCCCGATCTACCTCGCCTCTGCGAAGGTGCAGGGCGAGGGCGCCGCCCGCGCCATCGCCGACGCCCTGCGCGCGGTGGTGCGCGAGCCCGACGTGCAGGTGGTCATCGTGGGCCGCGGCGGCGGCAGCATGGACGACCTGTGGGCCTTCAACGAAGAGGCGGTCGCCCGCGCCATCGCCGCCTGCCCGGTGCCCGTCATCAGCGCCGTGGGCCACGAGACCGACACGACCCTCGCGGATCTGGTCGCCGATCATCGCGCCGCCACCCCGTCCGAGGCGGCCGAGCGCGCCGTGCCTGTGCGCGACGACCTGCTCGCCGACATCGCCGGCCTGGTGGACCGGCTGGACCGCGCGCTGAGCCGCCGGCAGGTCGACGGCCAGCACCGGCTGGCGGCGCTGCGCGCGCGGCTGGAGCGTGGCGTGGATGGCCGGGACCGCCGGCGGCTGATCGAGCAGGCGCTGGGGCGCCTCGCCACCGCCGTCGCCCGCCGCCAGCGGCAGGCCGACACCCGCCTGCGGCGGCTGGAGGCGCGCCTGAGCGCGCGCCACCCCGCGACCCGCGCCGCCACCGCCCGCCGCCGGCTCGACGCGCTCACCCACCGCCTCGACGCGCTGGCCCCCCGGCTGACCCTGCACGCCCGGCGCCGGCTGGACGGGGCCCGCACCGTCCTGCGGCCCCCGCCCGCAGCCCTGGGCCCCAAGCGGGCCCGGCTGGCCACCCTGGCGGCCCGCCTGTCGGACCTGTCCCCCCTGGCGGTGCTGGGCCGGGGCTACGCCCTCGCCACCGACGGCGAGGGGCGGGTGCTGCGCCACGCGGAGCAGGTGCAGCCCACTCAACAGATCGAGGTCCGCCTGGCCCACGGCCGGCTGACCGCCACGGTCGATGCGACCCACCTGCCAAGTGAGGCGTCCTGATGAGCACCCCCGCTGATGACCCCATGAACTTCGAGCAGATCATCGACGAGCTGGAGGCCCTGGTCGCGCGGCTGGAGGCTGACGATCTGGCCCTGGAGCAGGCGCTGGCGCTGTATGAGCGGGGCGTGCGCCTCGCCGTCCAGGGCGACGGCCTGCTGCAGGGCGTCGAGCACCGCGTCGAGGCGCTTCGCGCCGCCCTGTCCCAAGGAGCGACCCCATGATGGATGCCCCCCTGGCCGCCGATCGCGCGCGGCTGATGGCCCAGTTCGAGTTCGCCCTGGACGCCCACGTGGCGACGCTGACCCACTGGCCCGACCGCCTGGTGGCCGCGTGCCGGCACGTGCTCTTCGGCGGGGGCAAGCGCGTGCGGCCCCTGCTCGCCCTGCTCGCGGCCGAGGCCGTGGGCGCGTCCGCCGAGGTCGCCCTGCCCTGGGCGATGGCCGTCGAGTGCGTCCACACCTACAGCCTCGTGCACGACGATCTGCCGGCCATGGACGATGACGACGAGCGCCGCGGCCGCCCCACGTGCCACGTGGCCTTCGACGAGGCCACGGCGATCCTGGCGGGCGACGCCCTGCTCACCGAGGCCTTCCGCCTGCTGGCGGTGCAGCCCGGCGGCGCGCCCATCGGCCCCCTGGTGGCGCTGCTGGGCGAGGCCTCGGGCGGCGGCGGGATGATCGGCGGGCAGGTGGACGACATCCGCGGGGGGCTGGACAGCTTCGACGCGCTCATGGCCATGCAGGCCGGCAAGACCGGCGCCCTCATCCGCGCGGCGGCCCTGGGCGGCGCGCTGGCCGCCGGCGCTGAGCCCGCCGTGGCCGATGGGCTGGCGACCTACGGCGCCGCGCTGGGCGTGCTGTTCCAGATCACCGACGACATCCTCGACGCCGACCAGGACGCGGAGC
This sequence comes from bacterium, assembly GCA_030424955.1. Classification (GTDB taxonomy): domain Bacteria; phylum Myxococcota_A; class Bradymonadia; order UBA7976; family UBA1532; genus JACKDL01. Next base: position 9,294 of record JAUHVS010000135.1, read on the forward strand.
GGGACGGCAACAGCGTCCTGCACCACCTGGACACAGCCGCCGTGATCGCCCTGCGGGACCGCTACGCCGCCGAGGCCAGCGCCGCGCTGGCGCCGCTGGGCGCTGCGGCGGAGAGCCTGCACGCCCTCGCCCGCTACGTCACCCACCGCAGCGTCTGAGGCGGCGGGTGGCCCGGCCCAAGCGCAGCCGCCTGGACGCCCTGCTGGTGGCCCGGGGCCTCGCGCCCGATCTGCGCAAGGCCGCCGCCATGATCATGGCCGGCGAGGTCATCGTGGGGGAGCGGCGCATCGACAAGGCCGGCCAGCCCGTGCGCGAGGACGCTGTGCTGCGGGTGCGCGGCCGGGTGGCCCACGGCTACGTGAGCCGGGGCGGGCTGAAGCTCGAGGCGGCGCTGGCCGGCTACCACCTGGACCCCACGGGCTGGACCTGCCTCGACCTGGGCGCGAGCACGGGGGGCTTCACCGACTGCCTGCTGCAACGCGGCGCCGCCCGGGTCTACGCCGTGGACGTGGGCTATGGGCTGCTGCACTGGCGGCTCCAGCAAGACCCACGGGTCATCAACCTGGAGCGCACCCACGCGGCCGCCTTGGACGCCGAGACGGTGCCCGAGCCCATCGACCTGGTGGTGGCCGACATCAGCTTCAACAGCCTCACCCGGCTGCTGGGCCCGGCGGTGGCGCTCACCGCCCCCGGGGCGGCGCTGCTGCTGTTGGTGAAGCCCCAGTTCGAGGTGGAGGCGTCGGCGGTCGAGGCCGGCGGGCTGGTGACCGATCCCGTCGCGCGGGCGGCGGCCTGCGAGCGGGTCGCCGAGGCCGTCACCGCCCTGGGCTTCGAGGTGAGCCGCCCGTGGATTGAGTCCCCCGTGCCAGGGGCGCGCAGCGGCAACATCGAGCTGCTGCTGTTGGCGCGGCGCCGCTGACGGGCGTGGCCCGCTCCGCGCGGGCCGGCTGACGGCCTGCCGCGCGCCGATCAGCCCTGGCTGTCGTCCAAGATGGGGGCCGCCCGCAGCGCGGCCTTGCCGGCCTTCACATAGACCCGGAAGCGCACATCAGCGCAGTCGAAGCGCCCCATCAGCGTGCGCCGGGTGCGCACCAGCTTCGCGCGGAAGCGCTCGGGATCGACCGCGTCGGTCTCGCCGCACTCCAGCTTGGTCTGCACGAACTGCTCGAACACCGCCTGATAGACCTGCTCCAGCGCCTCGGGTGTGGCGGCGTCGATCCGGCGGGCCCGCTCCGGGGGCGGCCCCATCGGCATGGGGCGCACCTGGGTGCGCTCGCCGATGGCGGCGGGCGGCGGCGTGGAGGCCCGGCGCTCCGGCTCGAGGGCGTCCTGGGCCTGCAACCGCGCCAGCAGACCGTGGGCCCCGCCCCGCGCGCCCTGGGGGCGGTTGGTCTCCTGGGGCAGCCGGATCTCAGCGTCGGAGTGCAGATCCGGCTCGGGATCGGCCTCGTCGTCGATGTCGAGGGGTCGCACCACCGGCATGTCGAACACCGAGCCCTCGACGCTGTCGGCCGCCGTCGACGCCCACGCCGCGCCCGTCGGCCGCGTGAGGACCACCGGCTCCGAGACCTCGGCGGCGGGCGCCGGCGCGGGCGTCCGCCGCGCCGGCCGGCTACGGGGCTGCTC
>JAUHVS010000136.1 GCA_030424955.1 bacterium
TTGTAGCCCGAGGGGTAGACGTAGACGTTCTTCGACAGGAGCGGGATCTGCCGGGCCTCGCCACCCTGCGCCCACGAGATGTTGCCCTCGATGCGGCTGAAGTGGGCGTCCTCGGGGACGTAGATCACCGTGGGGTACCGCCGGTCGGTGGCGTAGCCGTCGGGGTGCACGTCGAGCATGTCACCGTACGCGGCCACGAGGCTCGCGAAGGTCTGGCCGCGCGACACCACGTGGCTGTCGGCCGTGAACCGGTCGCCCAGGGTGTAGGACGGGAACGCGAGGGCGCCGCCCGCGTGCTCCTCCTCGGCGAGGCCGGCCAGGTTGGCGGCGAAGCCGATCTGGGTCTTCACCTCTTTCTTGCAGTAGCCGAAGTAGTTGTCGGCGATGACCGTGACGATGACGCCGGCCTCGGTGCGGGCGGTGATCTTGAACGGCACGCCGTCGTTGTAGGCCTCGTCCTCGCTCGCCCAGCACATGCCGTCGCGCACCTGGCGGGCGGTGGCCTCGCTCACGTGGGGCAGCCCGAGGGCCTTCTTGTTCAGCCCGCGCACGTGGGTCGCCAGCACGACGCAGCCGGTGTGGCCGGTCCAGTGATCCACGTCGAGGGCCGCGTCGTTCTCGGGGTACATGGGATCGCCGGCGTTGCCGAAGATCGACTCCACGAAGTCGAGGTTGGCGACGTTGGCGCCCGGGGCGAAGAAGCGAACCTCCATCGACTGGCGGGGCCGCTGGCCGAACACCGCGGGCACCACCGTGGGCCGCAGCAGCAGGCTGACCCAGGTGTGGGCCTGGGCCTCGCTGGTGGCCGTGAAGGGCAGCGCCGTGAGCGCCTCGGGCGGCGTCAGCGCAGCCTTGAGGATGCGGGCGAAGGTGATCAGCGGCACCTGCTTCTTGTCGGCGGGCACCGGCAGGCCGCCCTCGGCCACGTGGAACACGCCCTTGGTGGTGCGGCGGTCGTGCTTGGGGTTGTGCAGCACCCCCTGGCGGACCCGGTACGACTTGATCTCGCTGTTGGCGAAGGTGTCGGCGTCCGGGGGCAGGGACAGCTCGCGGGCGAGGCCGTGGTAGTCGAGGGTCAGGGTGTGGTTCGGCAGCCGCGGGCGGTCCGCCGCGGGCAGCGGCTGGAGCAGATCGTCGAGGAAGGCCTGGATGCGCCGGTCGACGGGCGCGTAGGTGTCGGCCAGCAGGCGGGTCTGCTCGCGGTAGTTCGCGAGCAGATCGTGGGCCACGTCCAAGAAGGCCTCGTCCTTCTGGCTGCCGGTGTTCGGCAGGCCCAGGGCGGCCAGCTTGAGGTTGATGTAGCGCCGCAGCTGCTTGCGCTGCTTGCGGGGGTCGTCGTGGCCGATGCCGAGGGCGCGCTTGAGGTCCATCGGATCCCTCCCTTCTTCAATCCCAGGGCCTGGGCATAGCACGTTGTGCGGCGTGGCGGACCGGTGGGCGGGTGACAGCTTCGTAGCGTTTGCTGGGGCTGGCGGTGTCGGCTCGACCCCCCTCAGGGGCCCCACGCCGTGTCAGGCCCAGCGAGGCAAGATGCGCGGCGCTTGAGCGTCGATTCGATCCCACCAGGCGACTCTGCGCCGGCGCGCGGGGTGGGCGCCGTGGGGGACCGTGGCCGGGTGTGCGGGCCGCCGGCTACTTGCCCGCGCGGCGGGCCTCTTCGGCCTTCACGAGCTTCACGAAGGCGAGCTCCTCGGCGCTGAGCCACGCGGGGTCGAAGTCGCTGCGGGGCCGGTACCACTCGGCTTTGGCGAAGTGCGCGGCCAGGGCCTTGTTCTTGAAGGTGTAGCCCAGATACGCATAGGGCGTGTTGCGCAGCACCTTCAGCTCGGCGGGGCTCAGGGCCTTCAGGCCCTCCGGCTCCTGGAGCAGGATCTGCATCTTCGTGCGCAGATCCGACACCGCCTCGTAGCCCTTGGGGCTCTCGAGCAGCAGGCCCAGATCGCCCTTGGGCGTGAAGTCCTTGAGCTGCCAGCGCAGCTGGTAGGTGCCGCCCTGCCAGCCCTGGAAGGTGGGGGCGGGCAGCGCGCCGGGCGCCTCGAAGACCACCTTGTTCCACTCGCCCTTGAGCACGACGCGCAGGTCGAAGTCGCGGATGGGGCCGTGCCACAGGCCGCCGGTCTTGAGGATGTAGTCCACGCCGCTGTGGATGGGGCTGACGATACGGCCGCGGTGGGTGTAGCTGTGCTCGACCACCTTGCGCTCGTTGGGCTTGAAGCTCACCGAGAAGGTGTGGACCCGGTCGTAGTGGGTGCCCGGCAGGGCGCCGGCGTCCGACGGGGTCTTGATGGTCACGGGCGTGGCGGCGCCGTCGACCCGGGCGGTGAAGCCCTTCATGCCGGGCACCTTGCAGTAGGGCGCCTCGACCTCCATGTCCTCGACGGTGCGCTCGCAGTGCTCGGGGAAGCCCATCTGCACGGTGACGGGGGCCGCCGTGGTGTTCAGGAACTCGTAGCGCACGTGCACGACCCAGTGGTCCACGTAGCTGGCGCGGTGGGGCCCGGCCTGCTCGATGACCAGGGTCTCTTTGTCCATCGCGATGCTGTTGTTCTTGATGGGGTAGAGGTCGGCGCCGCTGCCGTAGAACTCGCCATCGTTGGCCTGAGCAGGGGCCGCGAGGCCCGCGAGGGCCAGCAGGATCAGGCCGAGGCCGGTGCGCGCGGGGCCGCGGTGGGCCGGGCGGGGGGTCGCCATGAGAGACTCCAGTGCAGGGGGACGGGCGAGCCTGCCCCGCGCCGGGGCGCAGAGGCAAGGCCGCGCGCCGACGGCGCCCGGGCGCAACGATTCATCGGGGGCGCATCAGGGACGACTGGGGGCGGGGGAGATGACGACCGAACCCCTGGGGGCGCGGGGCACCAAGGTGGGAGAGAGCAGACAGGTGCCCGCCGGCGCCACCACCAAGGGTTCGGATCGCTCAGTGTGTTGAAGGCTGTCACCGATCAAATGCTTGGGGGATCGGATGCGGTGCTCAGTGGCTTCAACTGACCCGTTCTTCGGCCTCTTGGGCGGGGGACTTGACGGTCTTCTGGCCCCCTGGGTGATCCGTGACACGGCGGCCAAAATGGCGGGTGAACAGGGCCATCGACAGCAGCCCGTGCACCATGAACGCGGTGGTCATGGCCCAGTAGGCGCCGGTGGGGCCGTAGCGGTCGCCGAGCCACCACGCGAGGGGCAGCTGGTAGGCCAGGTGGGCGATGGCCGCGCTGATCATGGCGGGCACGGTGGTGCCCGCGCCGCCAAAGGCCTTGCCCAGCACGAGGGCGGCCGCCAGCGGCGGGAAGCAGTACACCAGCACCCGCAGCTGGGCGCTGCCCTCGGCGACCACCACGGGGTTGGGGTCGAACACCGCGATGATGTGCGGCGCCCCGAGCCAGATCAGCACCCCCAGCAGGGTCATGAACACGGCGTACAGGCCCACGCTGAGCCACGCGGTGCGGACGGCCCGCCGCGGCTGCCCCGCGCCCAGGCACTGGCCCACGAGGCTGGCGGTGGCCTGGCCCAGGGCGACGCCCGGGAAGATCAGCGCCATGATCACCAGGGTGGTGGTGGTGTAGGCCGACACCACCGCCGCCCCGAAGCCGTTGAGGATCTTCAACAGGCTGAAGGTGGCGATGGTGCGCACGGTGTGCTCGAGGCTGCCGGGCACGCCGATGGTGAGGATGCGCCGCGCCAGGTCGAGGCGGGGGCGGAACATGCCCGCGATGGGCTGCAGCGCCAGGCCGCCCCGGGCCACGAGCACCGCGCCGGCGGCCAGCCCGATGCCGTTGGCCAGGAAGGTGGCCCACGCCGCGCCGGGCAGGCCCAGGTCGAAGGTGAAGATGAAGAGCGGATCGAGCAGCGCGTTGATGATCGGCGCCACCGCGGCGACCCGCAGGGCGGCGCGGGCCTCGCCCGCGCCTTGGAGCGCGAAGCTCAGCATCATCAGCGGGCCCTGCACGAGGAAGCCCCACAGGCTGATGGCGAGGTAGGTCTGGGCGGGGCCGGCCACCGCGGGCTCGGTGCCCATGAACCGCATCATCGGGCCCGGGGCAAAGAAGCCGGCCAGCGCGAAGCCCGCCCCCAGGATGACCGCGATGCCCATGCCCTGGCCGAACACCAGCGCCGCGTGGCGGCGGTCGCCCGCGCCGATGGCCCGCGCCACGCCCGCCAGGGTGCCGATGGCCATGCCCATGCCGATGGTCATGCACACCGCGACCGCCGACTGGGCCGTGCCCAGCGCCGCCATGGCCTCGGTGCCCACCTTGCCGACCCAGAAGCGATCCACCACCAGGGTGAACAGGCTGAGCACGTTGCCGAGCATGAAGGGCAGGGCCAGGCGCACCAGGGGCGCGATGAGTGAGCCTTCGGTCAGCGGGGGCAGGGGGGGGCGCGACACGCGGTGGGGCTCTCACAGGCGGGGGGTCGCCGGCAAGGGGGATGCACCGCGCGGGCCTCAGGGCGCAGGGGCCTCGGGCTCGGGCGCCCCAGGGACGGTGGGCTCAGTCGAGGGACCAGACCCCGGTGTGCGGGCCGAACTCGATGGCGTGGCGCCCGAGCACGGGCACGTTGAAGAACAGGGTGCCCAGCGCGCTGTAGGGGATGTCGAAGGCCGGGGCGTCGCCCTCGAGGACCTCGTCCACGCTGTCCTGCGCCACCACCTCCAAGATGCCCAGCATGGCGTCGATGCCCAGCTCGAAGCGCACGAAGGCCTCGGCGCGCCCGGGGCACTCGCCGGTCAGCTCGTCACCGGCCTGGCCCTCGGCGCACTGGTCGACGCCCGCGGCCGGGATCACCCGGAAGCTGAGGTTCTCATCCTCGAAGAGCTCGCCGGTCACGGCGTCGTTGGCGATGCGGATCAGGTCGTCGACGGTGGGCAGGAAGTCTTCGACCCCGCGCACGGTCTTGTCGGGCGGCTGGCAGGCGTCCTCGCGGGCGAGATCGCAGTCGGCCCCGTTTGCGGGATCGCAGAAGCTCACGCAGATGGCGCCCAGGGCGGCCTGGTCGACGCCCTCGAACACGTTGAGGGCCAGCAGGATCTCGACCATGGGGATCGGGAAGCCGTTGGGGTTGCCCAGATCGAAGCTGATCTCGAAGACGAACTTGAGGTCGGGCTTGTTGGGGCGCCGGCCAAAGGCGACCTCGCAGCCGGTCTCGGCCAGGAAGTTGCCGTCGGCGAAGTCGTGGCAGTACCAGGCGCCGAGCTGGGTGTTGCTGGGGCGCTCGAGCAGGGCGACGGTGCGCAGCTCGGCGCTGGGGGGATCGGGGGGCTCGACGCCGCCGATGCCCTCGCCTTCGAGGAGCTCGCAGCCGGCGAGGGGCAGGGCCGCCGCGAGGGCGACGGCGGACAGCAGCCGGGTCAAGGGGGGCGCGGACATGGGGCTCTCCGGGGCAATGGGGTCGAGTGGGCGCGGGGGACGCCGTCGCGGCCGGTTCATTCGGGGGCCGTGCGGTCCGGCGCGGTGGCGCCGGGCAGCTCGGTGGACTTGAGGGCGACGCCCCGGGCCTCGGCCACGGGGTACTTGGCGGCGGTGGCCGTGAGCTTGGCGTCGGCGGCGGCGAGCAGGTCGATGTCGGCGGCCGCGCAGAAGTTCAGCAGGCTGATGAGCACGTCGGCGGCCTCGGCCGCCACCTTGTGCTGGGGCGGGGCCCCGGCGCCGGGTGGGTGCGGGCCCGGGCCCTCGCGGGTCCACATGAACAGCTCGAGCAGCTCGCTGGCCTCGACGCTCAGGCAGGCGGCCATGTTCTTGGGGCTGTGGAACTGCTTCCAGTCGCGGGCCTCGACGAAGGCCAGCAGGCGCTCACGCAGGGCGTCGTAGGGGTGCATCGGGGCGCGCGCTCCGCCAGGGGCCAGTGTCGGCAGGGTAGCGACGGGGCGGGGCGCGGACAATCGGCGGGGCGCCGACGCGCCATGACCGCGCGATTGGGCGCGACCCCCGGCCGGCCGATAGACTGTGCGCTGGATTTCGCGATGGGGACCTCGCCATGAACACCCGCCTGCTGGCACTGCCGCTCGCCCTGGCCTTCGCCTCGGCCTGCACCGACGACAACCCGGCCAAGAAGCCCGTGGGGGACGGCGGCCTGCGCCCCGACATCTCGCTGACCTTCGATGGCGGCGGCGGCGTGACGCCGGACGGGGGCGGCGGCGCGGGCGGCGCGGCGGACCAGGGGCCCGGGGGGGCCGACGGCGGCGGCGGCGCGGGCGGGGCGCCCAACGAGGACGGGGGGATCGATCCCGATGACGGCGTGCTGCCCGATGAGGGCGTGGCGCCGGATGAGGGCGTCGCCCTCGACGATGGGGTGCCCGATCCCGACCAGGGCGTCGATCCCGATGACGGCGTGCCCGCCCCGGACATGGCCGCGCCCGACCCCGACATGGCCGCGCCGGATCCCGACATGGCCGCGCCAGACCCCGACATGGCCGCGCCCGACATGGCCTGCGTGGACTGCGACAACGACGGCGTGTCGGCCGACGACGGCGACTGCGACGACGAGGATCCAGCGCGCTACCCGGGCGCGCGGGAGCTGTGCGACGGCATCGACAACGACTGCGATGACGTCGTCGATGGCCTGGTGGTGGCCTGCTACACGGGCCCCGCGGGCTCCGAGGGCCTGGGGCGCTGCCAGGGCGGCACGTCCACCTGCGAGGCGGGGGCGTTCGGCCCCTGCGTCGGTGAGGTGCTGCCGGGCGTGGAGCTGTGCGACGGCCGCATCGACGAGAGCTGCGACGGCCAGGTGGACGAGGGCTGCGACGGCGACGGCGACGGCTTCACCCTGGCCGACGGCGACTGCGACGACGGCAACGGCGACATCAACCCCGACGCCGACGAGGTGTGCGACGGGGTCGACAACGACTGCGACGGCGTGACCGACGGCCTGGTGGCGCCCTGCTACACCGGCCCCGACGGCACCGAGGGCGTGGGCGTGTGCCAGGGCGGCGCCCGCACCTGCGAGGCCGGCGAGTTCGGCGTGTGCGACGGCCAGGCGATCCCGGGCGAGGAGGCCTGCGGCAACGACCTGGACGACGACTGCGACGGGCAGGTCGACGAGGGCTGCAACGTGGATCTCTGCCCCGTCGATCCCGACTCGGTGGTCACGGTGACCGCGTCCTGCCTCGCCGCGGGGCGCTCGGCGCGCACGCTGCTGTGGGCCGACGTGCGGGATCTGGACGGCGCGCCGATGCCCGACGTGACCGTCGAGATGGACGCGCAGCCGAGCCTGATCACGGCGCCCGCCGAGCGGGTGGGCGAGGCGCGCTACCGGCAGTACTTCATCGGGGGGCCGCGGCCGCAGCGCAGCACGGTGACCGTGCGGGTGCGCTGCGGCGACGGGCCGCCCGTGGCCCTGCGCACGCGCCCGGTGATCGACGTGGTGGCGGCGCCGGCGAGCGGCGACGCGGTGGTGACCGGCGGCTGCGCGGATCCCCAGGGGAACGTGGCGGTCACCGTCACCGACGCCGACACCGGCGCGGCCCTGCCCGGCGCGGTGGTGATGGTGGGCCTGCGGGCCGAGAACGCGCTGACCACGCTGGTGGACGACGGCGCCCTGGAGCGCCAGGGCAGCGCGCCCAACACCAAGACCACCGACGCCGCGGGCAACGCCCGGTTCCACGACTACCTGGACGCCCTGGACGGCCAGGTGACCCTGACCGTGGGCGCCGAGGGCTACGAGTACGTGACCCTGGCCAACCTGCCCGCGAGCGTGGCGAACATCCCCCTGCGGCCGGTGGATCCGCCGGCCCCGGTGACGGCGACGCTCACGGGCCGGCTGACCGACTTCAACGACCTGGCCCGCGACGGCCAGACCGACGCCGGCCTGCTGCTCGCGCCCTTCGATCTGGGCATGCTGGCCCGGCTGGCCATCCCGCGGCTGCTGGCGCGGTTCGACTGCTGGGACCCCGTGACCGAGGGCCTGGCGGGCGGGCTGGTGCCGGCCGTGACCATCCCCGGCAACCTGTTCGTGCCGGCGCAGCCCGAGCGGGTGTTCGGGCTGGGCGTGAACGTGGTGCAGCACGACTACAGCCTCGACGGCGTGCCCTTGGGTTCGACCCCGCTGGTGGGCCTGGCGGGCAAGCTGCCCACCGACCAGGTGGCTCAGCTGGCCGCCGGGGGCGCGAGCCTCACGGGCATCCTCGACCTGATGACCTTCTCGGAGCTGGGCGTGCAGGTGCGCGACGTGCAGGGCGACGCCAACAACGTCGACGTGCCGCTGAGCACCGATCTGGTGGCCAACGCCACCTGTGAGCTGAGCGGGCTGCCCGCGAACGCGTCGGCGCTGTGCGCCACCGCCGGGGACTGGTCGGGCGCCCAGGGCACCGGCGCCCTGTTCGCGATGGGCCTGTCGAGCGCCGACACCAACAACGGCGCGGCCCGGCTCGAGGTCACCACCGTGCCGGCCGCCGGCGCCTTCGCCAACGTGGGCTACCTGGCCGCCGCCGTGGGGCTCTACGGCGCCGGCGACTCGCCGGCGGGCCAGGAGAACGCGGCGGTGGCCATCATCGACCGCGACTCGATCGGCCCGATGGGTGGCCGCATGGCCGCGGACGGGTTCTTCGACACCACGCCGCTGACCCGCAACGAGCTGACCTTCAACTGGGAGCCCGTGGCCACCGCCAACAGCCCCGACGTGGATCTGTGCCGCGTCGAGGTCGTGCGGGTGGTGCGCAGCATCTACAACCCCGGCGAGTGCTCGCCCAACCTGGCCGACACCCGCGAGGTGCCGGTGTGGACGGCCTACGTGGGGGGCGATCCGGGCACGCTGTCGCTGCCGCAGGTGCCCGGCGGCTGGCCCCGCGCGGGCGCTGCGGGCTTCGTGGATCCCCGCAACACCCCCGAGGACGACCGCCTGGAGATGCGGGTGAGCTGCCTGCACCTGGGCGAGGCGGTCTTCAGCTACGGCGCGGGCGACTTCCACGCGCTGATCGAGGGGCTGACCCACCTCAGCCACAACCAGCGCGGGTTCTAGCCGCCCATGCTGAGGGCCTGCGGGTGGCTGGTGCTGGCGCTGTGCGTCGGCGGGGCGCCCCTCGGCGCGGGGGCCCAGCCTGCCGCTGGGGCTGACGCGCAGGGCCCTGACGCGCCGGGCCCTGACGCGCGGGGCCCCGAGGCGCTGCCCGCCACGCCCCCGGCCGGGTCCAACGACCGCCGCCCCTACGCGCTCCCCCCCACGCCCTTGCCGAGCCACCGGCCCTGGCCTCGCCCGCGGTGGCTGCTGGACAGCGCCCTGACCCTGTCGGCCGGGCTGGGGGCGCTGGCGCTGTTCCAGGCCACCGGCAGCCTGGCCCGCACCCGCTGCCCGTGCGATCTCGACGACGTGTGGGTGGGGGACCGCTGGGCCATCGACGCCGGCACCTCCGGCAGCGAGACCCCGGCGGACATCGCGGTGGGGGTCGGCGTCTTGCTGCCCCTCGTCTTGAGCGGGTGGGTCGCCCCGGACGCCCGGTCAGCGCTGGGTGACGCGCTGCTGATCACCGAGGCGGCGGCCATCGCCGGGCTGCTGACCCAAGGGCTCAAGCTGCTGGTCAGCCGACCGTACCCTTACGTTTACGGGCCGCCCGAGTGGCCCGAGCAGACCCGGGACGGGGTGAACTACGCGAGCTTCCCCTCCGGCCACACCGCCGTGCCAATGGCTGCGGCGGTTGGGTTTGCTGCGATCTTTTCCCGTCGAAGGCCGAGGAGCCGCTGGCGCTGGCTGGCCTGGGTCGCTGGGCCCGCCGTGGCGCTGACCGCAGGGGCGCTGCAGGTGCGCGCGAACAACCACTTCCCCACCGATGTGCTGGTGGGGGGCGCGATCGGGGCGGCGGTGGGCTACGGCGTGGTGGCCCTGCACTGACCGCCCAGGGGGCCGGGCGGGGGGGTCATCGGGCGCTCCGCCGCCGAATCAGGCCCCGCCGATCCAGAACGGTGCACCCCAGGGTGCGAAGCATCTGTGGCTTCTTTATTTTGTAAAGAGTGGATAGCCCCCATGCCGTCTCTCTCGTCGAGACGCCGGTTCGTCCGGCCCAGACGGGAGGAACGCCATGACTCGCCACAGCCCCCGGTGCCTCGCCCTCGCGCTCCTCCTGCCTGGCCTCCTGCTGAGCAGCCCGGCCCTGGCCGGCGACGAGGTGGTGCTGGTTGTGCCCTACGCCCAGTCCAACCCCACGCTGCCGCACCCGGTGCACGAGCGGGCGCCCATCACCCTCAAGGCGATGATCCGCGGCGCCTCGTGCAGCTACTACCGCGTGCGCTGGGACACCGACCGCGACGGCGACTTCGCCGACGAGGTCGAGAAGCGCTACAGCCGCGACAGCTACACCCGCTCGGTCCGCGACATCGGCCGCACCTTCGAGGTGCCGTCGGTGGATCACGAGACCCTGATGAACATCAACGTGCGCGCGATCAGCGAGTGCGACGGCAGCGAGCACTACGGCACCTACCGCCTGTACGTGCACAACTGGTACCCGACCAACGATCCCCGCCTGTGGACCAACGACCAGGTCGAGGTGCTCGGCGCCATCGCGCTGGACGAGGTGCTTTGGTACCTGCACCGCAAGATCACCAGCCTGCGCGGCGATGAGACCGACGCGTGGCTGCGCGGCCGCCCGGCCCGCTCCGAGGTGGGCGCCCTGCAGATCTGGCTCAACGCCATCAACGATCACCAGCCGGCCTTCCCGCCCGGGCTGGTCACCGGCACCGAGGCCAACCCGCTGCCCGAGGGCTGGCAAACGGCCAACGAGCGCCGCTGGCGCAGCGATCCCTACGCCGAGGACAGCGTGCGGTTGCTCAACGATCTGCTCTCGCAGAAGAGCGTCATCACCTACAACATCGACGACGCCGACGAGGCCGGCACCTGCGGCTACGACCTGGCCACCGGCGCGGTGGTCAACTGCCCCCGCC
>JAUHVS010000137.1 GCA_030424955.1 bacterium
CGCCAGCGCCACCCGCGCCTGGGCGTCGCGGCGGCACCGGCCCTGCTGGAGCTCGCGCAGGGCCGCCCTCAGCGTCGCCACCAGCCCACCCACCAGCCGCTCGTGGAACGCCTCGGCGCTCGGCAGGCTCAGCGGATCGTCCGCCAGCGACACCGCCGGCACCGCCTGATGGGTGCGGTCCACCGCCTGGAAGCGCAGCACCGGCGACCACGCCCCGATCCCCTGCCCCTGCAGATCAGCGGTCAGGTGCACCGGCCAGCGCGCCGCCCGGGTGACCTCGGTCTGGGTGTAGCGGTGCTCGCCGTACACCGGCACCTGCAGCCAGCGCGGCGTGCGGTCAAAGGTGTCGCAGCGCTGGGTCGCCTCCCAGGTGGGGCAGGCGGACGGCGTGGGGGGGCAGGTGCCGCTCACCGGCCGACAGGCCAGGGTGTTGCGGCCCGCCGCCCGGGCCTTGCGGGCGCAGCGATCGAAGGCCGCCCGCGCCTTGTCCTGCCGGGCCTGGCACGCCTCGGCCTGCCCAGCGCGGCGGGCCCGGCGGGCCTCGCACTGCCGCAGCGCCACGCGGGCGGACCGGCAGGCCTCCCGGGCCGACCGCCAGTCCGGGTGGGGCTCACGGCGGTGCCCCTTCAGGTACCGGTGCCGCGCCGGGAGGGCGCGGGTGGTGTCGCCCACGGCCACCCCGGCCACCGACGCCAGCGTCACCCTCACCGCGCCCGCCTGAGGCGCTGGACCACCGACCGCCTGCGCCGCGCCCTCGGGCAGCCAGCGGAAGCCGGCAGGCGCCGCCTCAGCCTGGGCCCGCCGGCTCGCCGCCTCCCGTAGCCCGAGCGCGGCCCCCGGGGGGGTGATGAGCTGTACGGGCCACGCGGCCGCCTCGGCCAGCTGTGCCGCCAAGCGCGTGGCGTCGACGGCCGCGCTCAGGCGCACCCCCCGCTGGCGCCCATACTGAAAGAGCGCCAGCGCGGCCCCCACCTGCCCCGCCTGCGCCGCCGCCTCGGCCGCGGCGCTGAGCTTGTGCGCGAGCTGATCGCGCAGCCCGTCGCACGCCGCCACCAGCGCCTGATCGTCGGGGTCCAGGGGCAAGAGCGCGGCGCACCGCGCCAGGGCCCCCCCACCCCCGCCGTCGGCGCCCGCCGCCACGTCCGCCAGCAGGGCGTCTCGCACCTGCGCCCGCTGGGCCTGGGTGCACAGCCGCACGAGATCGGGGTAGCGGGCCACCCGGTCCCCCTCGCGGGCGCCCGCCAGCGCGGCCCCGCACAGCGCCGGCTGCTGCCGGGTCAGCCACGGGCCCAGGCCAGGCAGCTCGGCGCGCTGTGCGTCCAGGCGCTGCAAGGCCGCGAGCTCGCAGGCGTCGTCCCCGGCCGCCGCGCAGGCCGACAGCGCGCCCGCCCCCAGGCCCAGCCGGTTCAGCTCGGCGTCGGCCCCACAGGCCGCCGGGTGCGCCGCCACGGTGGCCTGCACCGCCGAGAACTGCCGGCGCTCGAAGCTCGCCACAGCCCCCGCCCGCCCCGCAGCCGCCACCGCCGCGCACACCTCGCCGCGCACCTGCACGCAGCCGAGGGCCCGGGGGGTGTCGGCGCACTCGGCCTGAACGGTCCGCAGCGCCGCCCGGGGCCGCGCCCCCGCGATCTCCGCGCGCAGCTGGCTCGCGGTGGGGGGCCCGCAGCCCACCAACACCAGGGCCGCGCCCAGGCCGCTCGCCCAGCGCCTCACGGCCGCACCACCGCGCAGCGCAGGCCCGTCATGGCGTCGCTCGCGCTCACCAGCCGCTGCACCCCCTGCGTGACCGCCCGCGCCGTCGCCGCGTGGTGCCACGCGCCACCCAGCGCCGGCGCCATCGCCCACGCGGGGGGCCGCCAGCCCTCGGGCGCGTCATCGGGCCGCACCCACTCGCGCACGTTGCCCACCAGATCCATCGCCCCGTTGAGCGCGGCGCCCGCGGGCCGGCTGCGCACCGGCGCCGTCCCGCCCTCACCGCAGCCGGGCTCGCCGTCGGCGTACACCACCGCCCGCTGGCACGTGGCCGGCCCATCGCCCCAGGGGAACGGATCGGGCGCCTGCCGCGCGGCCGCGCGCCACTCGCTCGCCGTGGGCAGCCGCCGCCCCCGCCAGCGGCAGTAGGCGGCCGCCTCGGTCCAGCGCACGCAGTTCATGGGGTGATCGGCGCCGTCCGGGCGGTGCACGTTGCACAGCGGCTCGCCCGTGGCGCCGTCGGTGGTGCACGCCCCTGCCGCCACGCAGGCCCGCCAGGCCGCGACGGTCACCTCGTGGGCCTCGATGTGCAGCGTCCCGCCCGGCACCGGCCCAACGGCCAGCAGGGGCGCCGCCTCGACCGCCGGGCCGCCCCCCTGCCGCCGCCGCCAGCGGGCCAACAGCTGCAAGCCGGCCACCCGCAGCGCGGGCTCCAGCCCCGCCGCCGTGCGCGCCTCGCCGTGCACCACCGCCAGCAGCGTGCGATCCGCCACAGCGAACAGCCGGATGGCCAGCGTGTAGCGATCGCCCAGCCGTAGCAGCTCACCCGACACCACCGCCTCGGCGCCCAGGTGGCGCCCCAGCGTCAGCTCACAGTCGTCGGCGCACTCCGCCGGATCGACGTCCGGCGGCAGCAGCGACACCAGCTGGGTGCGGGTGAGGATGTCGTGATCTGCCCCGAGCTGCTCCAGGGCCACGGCCCGCAGCACGTCCGTCAGCCAGCTCGCCTCGCGGTCCGAGAGATCGGCGCTGTTGGTCAACGCCAGCACCGCCACCCGCGACCGGCCGTGGGCCACGCCCACGGTCGCGGCGAGCAGCAGGAGCAGCGAGATCCAGCGGGCGGCGGGCGCGCGCGGGCGGGCAGACAGGGCGTGGCTGGGTCGCGGCATGTGCCCCACAACGCGCGGGCACGCCGCGGCATTCGTCCGGGCGCGCACGGCGGGGCGGGGCCAGCCAGCGCGGCTCACGCCAGGGCGGCGAGCAGCGCGGAGACGGAGTCCTTCGCGTCCCCGAAGAACATGCGGTTGTTGTCCTTGTAGAACAGCGGGTTGTCGACGCCCGCGTACCCGGCGCTCCGGCTGCGCTTGAACATCACCGTGCGGCGCGCGTGCCACACCTCCAGCACCGGCATGCCGTAGATCGGGCTGCTCTCGTCGTCCAGCGCGCCGGGGTTGACGATGTCGTTGGCGCCGATGACCAGCACCACGTCGGTGTCCCCGAGATCGTCATTGATCTCGTCCATCTCGAGCACGATGTCGTAGGGCACGTCGGCCTCGGCCAGCAGCACGTTCATGTGCCCCGGCAGCCGCCCCGCCACGGGGTGGATCCCGAAGCGCACCCGCGCGCCGTGGCCCCGCAGGCTGTCGGTCAGCTGATGCACCGCGTGCTGCGCGCGGGCCACCGCCATGCCGTAGCCCGGCACGATGACCACCTCTTTGGCGTCGCGCAGCTCCTCGGCCAGCGACTCGACGTCGATCTCCTGGATCTCGCCCTCGGGCTGGGCCGCCTGGCCCGGCGCCGCCTGCTTGGGCTCCGCCCCGAAGCCGCCGAAGATCACGTTCCAGATCGACCGGTTCATGGCCTTGCACATGATGTAGCTGAGGATCGCGCCGCTCGACCCCACCAGCGCGCCGGTGACGATCAGCAGGTTGTTGTGCAGCATGAAACCCGCCGCCGCCGCGGTCCAGCCGGAGTAGCTGTTCAGCATGGACACCACGACGGGCATGTCGGCCCCGCCGATGGCCACCACCAGGTGCACGCCCAGGGCGCCGGCGATCGCCGTCGCCAGGCCCATGGCCCAGGCGCCGTCGGTCCCCTCGGCCTGCACGTAGATCACGGTGAGCGCCACGATGCTCAAGACGGCGGCCAGGTTGAGGCCGTGCCGACCAGGGAGCAGCAGCGGCTTGCCCGACAGCTTGCCTTTCAGCTTGAGGAAGGCCACCACCGATCCGGTGAAGGTGATGGCGCCGATCACCACGTCGACGGCGATCTCGATGAGCAAGATCGTGCGCCCGCCCGCGTGGCCCGCCGCGTCGAGGTACAGCGACCAGCCCACCAGCACCGCGGCGGCCCCGACGAAGCTGTGCAGCAGCGCGACCAGCTCGGGCATGGCGGTCATCGCCACGCGGGCAGCCATCAGGGCGCCCACGCCGCCGCCCACCACCAGGGCGCCGATCATCAGCGGGTACTGGTCGATGGCGGACGCAGTGGCCGTGGCGCCCACCGCCACCGCCATGCCGATCATGCCGTACAGGTTGCCCCGGCGGGCCGTCGACTGGCTCGACAGCCCCCGCAGGCTGAGGATGAAGAGGATGCTCGCCACAAGGTAGGCGACGCTCAGCAGCACGAATTCCATGTCGCCCCCCTCAGCCCGCGTCCCGGCGGAACATCTTGAGCATGCGCTGGGTGACCAGGAAGCCCCCCGCGATGTTGATGGTCGCCAGCAGCACCGCCACGGTGGCGATGGCCAGGGCCACCCCGCTCATCGAGCCGCGCAGCTGCAGCATGCCGCCCACGATGATGATCCCGCTGATGGCGTTGGTGACGCTCATCAGCGGCGTGTGCAGGGCCGCGGTGACGCTCCACACCACCTGCCAGCCCACGAACACCGCCAGGCTGAACACGGTCAGCTGCTCGACGAAGAGCGCGGTGCCGGGATCGGCCCGGCCCTCGAGCCCGAAGCGCGCCCCGAGCCAGGCCAGGGCCAGCGCAGCCCCGACGATGGCGCCGAGGGGGCCCTTCGACCGGGCCGGCGGCGCCGGCGCCTTGGTCACGGCAGGCACGGCGGCGGCCTTGGGCCGCGGGGGCGACGGATCGACCAGCTTGGGCGGCGGCCAGGTGACCTCGCCCTGGTGGGTCACGAGGCAGCCCCGCACCACCACGTCGTCGAGATCCACGCGCCACTCGGCGGCCCCGCCCATGTCCTTGAGCAGGTGCACCAGGTTGTTGCCGTACAGGGTGCTGGCGGTGGTCGCGAGGCGGCTCGGCAGATCGGTGTAGCCGATGATCTTGACCCCGTTGTGCTCCACCAGCTCGCCGGGGACCGTCAGCTCGCAGTTGCCCCCGCGCTCGGCCGCCAGGTCGACGACGATCGAGCCCGGCTTCATGGCCTCAACCGCGCGGATCTCCCACAGCTTCGGCGCCGGCCGCCCGGGGATGAGGGCGGTGGTGATGACGATGTCGACGTCCTTCGCCTGCTCGGCGAAGAGGTCCATCTCGGCCTTGATGTAGGCGGGGCTCATCACCTTGGCGTAGCCGCCGGCGCCGTCGCCGTCCTCAACCACGTCCACCGACAGGAACTCGCCGCCCATGCTCTGGACCTGCTCACGGGCGGCCTCGCGGGTGTCGAAGGCCCGCACGATGGCGCCCATGCCCTTGGCGGCCCCGATGGCGGCCAGCCCGGCGACCCCGGCGCCGATGACCAGCACCTTCGCGGGCGGCACCTTCCCGGCGGCGGTGATCTGCCCGGTGAAGAAGCCCCCGAAGTGGTTGGCGGCCAGCACCACGGCCTTGTAGCCCGCGATGTTCGCCATGCTGCTCAGGGCGTCCAGCTTCTGCGCGCGGCTGATGCGGGGCACCTGATCCATGCCCAGGACCGTCACCTCGCGGGCGGCGAGGCGGGCGATCAGCTCGGGGTTGTCGCCGGGGTACATGAACGAGATGAGCGTGGCCCCTGCCTGGACCCGATCGACCTCGTCCGCCATGGGGGGCCGCACCTTGAGCAGCACCTCGGCGGTGGCCCACACCGTGGCCCCGTCGACGAGGGTCGCCCCCGCGGCGGCGTAGTCGGCGTCCGCGTAGCGCGCCCCCAGCCCGGCGCCCTGCTCGACCGACACCTCAAACCCCAGCTTCACCAGCTTCTTGACCGTGTCTGGCGTCGCCGCCACCCGGCGCTCGCCGGGCTCACGCTCTCTGGGCACTCCGAGTCGCATGCGCCTCCCTCCGATGATCACCCCTCGCCGGGGGCGTCCGTCGACGCCCACCCTGCGCGGCGAGGCTGTTAGCACGCCCCCTTCGGCGCGCCAAGGTATCCGCCGAAGGGGCGGGTCACGGACAGCGCAGCCCTTGGGACCGCGCGCGGGCTCGCCCTCGCGGGCCGCCGCCCGGTCGCGCGTGTGCAGCCCCGAGGGCGCCCAGCGCCCGGCGCCGAGGTGGTAGGCTGCGCCCATGCCACTGCTGACCGCCCCCGACCGCTACGCCCGCCTGCGCTGGCTCAGCCGCCTGCGCTGGCTCGCCCTGGTGGGCGTGGCGCTGGCCGGCGCCATCGGCGCGGCGGGGGTCGTGCCCGGCCTCAACCTCACGGTGGTGGGCCTGGCGGTGGCCCTGGGCATCAGCAGCAACCTGTACGTGCTCTGGCGCAGCCGGCACCTGGGCGACACCGACGACCGCCACGTGGGCCAGGCGCTCCTCGACACCGGCGCCCTGACCCTGGTGGTGTGGGCCGGGGGTGGGGCCGAGTGCCCCTTCATCTCGTTCTACGTCTTCCCGGTGCTGCTCGCCGCGCTGCTCGGCGGCGGCCGCGCGGTCTGGCCCACGGGCGCCATCTCGGCGCTGGGCGTCGCCTTCCAGGTCGCGGCGGCCCACATCCCGAGCCTGCGCATCGGCCGCTGGAACCCCACCGAGCCGTGGGACGCCGCCCTGACCGTCGTCGCGGTGGTGATGACCGTGGGCATGGCGGCCTACTTCGCGGCGCGCTTCACCGACACCCTGCGCCAGCAGATCCACGCCCGCCGCCAGGCCGACGTCATGCTGCGGCTGGCCTTTGAGGGCCTGGGCGCCGGCCTGGAGGTCATCGAGCGCGACCACATCGCCTGGCAGAACCCCCAGGCGGAGCGCCTGCTGGGCCACCGCCTGGAGCGCCGCTGGCGCTGGCCCGAGGGCACCCGCCCCCTCGATCCGGGCGCGGCCTCGGCCCCGCGACAGGCCGAGCTGGTGCTGCCGGGCGATGACGGCAGCGAGCGCATCTACGAGCTGCTGGTGTTCCCCCTGCCCGACCAGGCCCGGCTGATGGCCATCTACCTCGACCGCACGACCGAGGTGCTCAACCGCCGCCAGTGGATGCTCACCGAGCGCCTCGCCAGCCTGGGTCGCACGGTGCAGGGGGTGGCCCACGAGCTCAACACCCCGCTGGCCACCATCCAGACCCTGGGCCGCGACGTCCTCGACGCGCTGAGCACCGCCGAGCTCGCCCCCGCCCTCTCCGAGGATCTGGGCGAGTCCGCTCAGATGATCGTCGACGAGGTGCAGCGCTGCCGGCGGATCACCCACGCCCTGCTGGGGCGCATGGAGCACCTGGACGACCGCGCGGCGGGCGAGGCGCCGCTGCACATCGCCATCGAGCGGGCCGTCGCGGTGGTCCTCCCCCACGCCCGAGACGAGGTGCAGGTCCAGCTCGCCCCCGACGTGGCCGAGGCGCACTTCCCCCTCGACCCGGTGGTGCAGATCTTCGTCAACCTGCTGCAGAACGCCTGTGACGTGGCCCCCGCCGCCTCGGTGACCGTGGCGGGCGCCCGCGTGGCCGACCGCTGGCAGCTCTCGGTGCGCGACCGGGGGCCCGGCCTGGGCACCGAGGCCCTGGCCCACCTGTTCGAGCCCTTCTTCACCACCAAGCCCCCTGGGCGGGGCACGGGGCTCGGGCTGTACACGAGCTACGCGCTGGCGCGGGGCCTCGGCGGGCAGCTGGCCCTCGAGACCCACCCGGAGGGCGGCGCCATCGCGCGCCTCTCGCTGCCGGTCAGCGGCCCTTCCACACCGGCGGCCGCTTCTGCATGAAGGCGGTGATGCCCTCGGCGGCGTCGGCCAGCATCGTGTTGAGCATCAGGCGGTCGCGCAGGGCGTCCAGCGCGGGATCCAGGGGCAGATCCGCCGTCTCGTGCAGGGCGTCGAGCCCCAGCTTCATCACCGCGGGCGACCGGCTCGCCAGGGTGCCGGCCAGCGCCGCGGTGGCGTCGGCCAGCTCGCCGCGGGGGACCACGCGGTTGATCAGGCCCAGCGCCTTCGCGTCGGCCGCGCTGTGCTTCTCGCCCAGCAGCATCAGCTCAGCCGCCGTCTTGCGGCCCACGTGGCGCACCAGCAGCGCCGTGACCATCATGGGCCACAGCCCCACCTTGATCTCGGGCAGGCCCACCCGCACGTCGTCGGCCGCGAGCACCAGGTGGCAGGCGAGCATCAGCCCCACCCCACCGCCGTAGGCGTCGCCGTTGAGCACGGCGAGGGTCGGCTTGCCGAGCCCCATCACCGCCCGCAGCAGATCCGCGTAGGCCGCCTTGTCGGCGATGCGCGCCGGCAGCCCGCCGCCGCCGGCCATGCCGCCGCCCAGGTCTCCACCGGCGCAGAACGCCCGATCCCCTGCCCCCGTCAGCACCACACAGCGCACAGCGTCATCGGCGCGGGCCGCCGCCAGCGCCTCAGCCAGGCCCGCCAGCAGGGGCGGCGACAGCGCGTTGCGCCGCTCGGGCCGGTTCAGGGTGAGCGTGCAGATCCCATGCCTTGTCACGGACTTGATGATCGCGTCAGCCTCGCGCATCGGGTAGCCTCCAGCCCGTGGCGGGTTGCCCGCCGCAGTCTGTCCAAGTTGCAGGACCTCCCATGAAACGCAAGGTCTTCATCGTCTCCGACGCCACGGGCACGACCGCCGAGAAGGTGGTCGCCGCCGCGGTGCGCCAGTTCAGCGGCGCCAACATCGCGGCCGAGATCTACCCGCGCATCCGCACGGAGCAGGCGCTGGAGGACATCGTGGAGCGCGCCGCCGAAGAGGGCGCGCTGGTGGTCCACACCATCGTCGACCACGACCAGCGCGAGCTGTTGCAGCGGCACTGCGCCGACGCTGGCCTCACCGATGTGGATCTCATCGGCCCGCTGGTGGGCGCGCTCGGGGCCTACGTGAGCGCCGATCCCCACGCGCAGCCGGGCGGCGAGCACCCCGTGGACGACGAGTACTACCGCCGCATCGAGGCCGTGGAGTTCGCCGTCCGCAACGATGACGGCCAGCACCCGCGCAACCTGCGCAAGGCCGACATCGTGCTGGTGGGCATCTCGCGCACGAGCAAGACGCCGCTGTCCACCTACCTGGCCCAGCGCGGCTACAAGGTGGCCAACGTGCCCATCGTGTTGGGCATCGAGCTGCCCGGCGAGCTGTTCAAGGTCGACCAGCGCAAGGTGGTGGGGCTGAGCATCAAGCCCGCGGCCCTCGCGCGGATCCGCCAGGCGCGGCTGCAGAGCCTGGGCATGCCGGCCGACACCGCCTACGGCATGCAGGACCACATCCGCAAAGAGCTCGAGTACGCCCGGCAGATCTTCGCCGGCAACCCGCAGTGGCCGGTGCTGGACGTCACCGATCGCGCCATCGAGGAGACCGCCGCCGAGCTGCTCGCCCTGCGCAACCAGCGCATGGCGGACGAGGCCTGAGCGCCCCAGCGCCCGGCCGCCTGGCCCCCCGCCGGGGTGGCCTACCCCTCCGTCAGATCCAACGACACGTCGGGATAGCGGCCCTCGCGGGGCGCGCCGGCGAGCTGGGCCAGCCGGCCGGTCACCTCTTCACCGAGCGCCGCGATGAAGCGCTCGGTGCGGCCCTCGATGGCCTCGCCCAGCAGCCAGCGCGCCACGCAGCGCGTCACCAGCCCCTCGTCGATGACCGTCAGCCGCGCAGGCCGGGCGATCCGCTGTCGGAACCCGATGGGGGGGACCGGCGCCGTCGCCAGCCGGTCGAGCTCCCCCGCGAGGCCGGGGCGGACCGTGCCGGCCTCGAGGGCCTCGAAGGCCTCGGCCAGCAGCCGCCGCGCGGCCGGGCGAGCCTGCCGTGGAAGGGCCGCAGCCCGCAGGCGTGCGCCCAGCAGCTCCGCCGCGTCGCGCACCCAGCGCTCGATAAGGTCCGGGGGCGCGAGGGCCCGTTTGCCAGTGGTCACCATCTGCTGTTTAATGTCCCCGCTTCACGGACGGCGCGGCTCGATGGCCCTACAAAGATATAGCATCATCGAGAAGCTCGATGCCGGCGGGATGGCCGAGGTCTTCAAGGGCAAGGCCACCAGCCTGCGCGGGTTCGAGAAGCTCGTCGCGATCAAGCGCGTGCTCCCGGCGCTGTCGAAGAACGAGAAGTTCATCGGCATGTTCCTGGACGAGGCCCGCCTGTCGCTGCACCTCAACCACGCCAACGTCGTCCAGACCTTCGACATCGGCCGCTCCGAGCACGCCTACTTCATCGTCATGGAGTGGGTCGACGGGGTGAACCTCAAGGGCGTCATCACGGCGGCCTCTGAGCGGGGCTTCCGGGTGCCCGTCGAGCAGGCGGTGTTCGTCACCATCGAGACGTGCAAGGGCCTGGCCCACGCCCACAACCGCCGCGATCCCGACGGCCACCCGCTGAACATCGTGCACCGGGACGTCAGCCCGCCCAACGTGCTGATGAGCCGCGAGGGCGAGGTCAAGCTGGTGGACTTCGGCCTCGCGAAGGCCGCCAACCAGGTGTCGGTCACCGACCCCGGCGTGGTGAAGGGCAAGTTCAGCTACCTCAGCCCCGAGGCCGCGTACGGCAAGCCCGTCGACGGCCGGGCCGACGTCTTCGCCGCCGGCATCGTGCTGTGGGAGCTGCTGGCCGGCCGCGCCCTGTTCAACGGCGAGACCGACCTCAAGACCGTCGAGCTCGTGCGCGCCGCCGAGATCCCCCCGCTCCAGCCCCTCAACCCGGCGGTCGCGCCGGGGCTCGAGGCCCTGGTGCGCAAGGCGCTGGCCCGCGATCCCCGCGACCGCTTCCAGACCGCCGAGGAGATGGGCCACGAGCTCAGCCGGTTCCTGTTCGAGAACCGCATGATGGTCACCAGCTTCGACATCGCGATGCTGGTCAAGCGGGTGCTGA
>JAUHVS010000884.1 GCA_030424955.1 bacterium
CCTGACGTTCAGCTACGCGTTCCCGGCCATCGGCACCTACTCGGTGGGTGTCGAGGTCTTTGACGACGGCGACGCGTCCACCACCGCCACCTTCGACATCGAGGTCACCGCCGCCGCGCCGCGCATCGAGAACATCGGGCGCGTCGTGGGCCGCGAGGGCCAGGAGATGGTCTTCGAGGTCGAGATCACCCCCGCGCCCCTCGACAACGAGGGCAACCTGGACGCGCCCGTCCGCCTGCTGGTGGGCCCCGTCCCGCCGGGCGCCGAGCACGAGATCATCGAAGAGGACCGCAACGGTGTGCCCGTGCTCATCGTCCGCGCGACCTGGACGCCCACCTACTACGACGCGGGCGACCACATCTTCCGCATCCGCGCCGAGGGCCGGATCAACGAGGTGTCGCGCACGCGCGACGTCGAGATCCAGGTCGACGAGGCGGGCACGCCGCTGCTCGCGGCGGCGGGCGGCACCGGCCGCCGAGGCCAGGTCACGCTGTATGAGTATGGCCTGGAGGCCGGCGTCGTGACCTTCACCGCGCGGGCACGCATCGACATCGGCATCGGCGCGTCGAGCCTCGCCTACAACACCAACGGCCAGCGGGTGTTCGTGGCCAGCGCGGGCGCTGGCGTGGCGGTGGTTGGCACCCGCGAGGCCGCGCTGCTGCGGATGGTGCCCACGGGCGCCGGGACGCAGGCGGTCGCCTATGGCGACGACTACGTGTGGGCCATCAACTCGCAGACCAACACCCTGAGCGCCATCGACGCGCAGACCCTCAAGATCGAGGTGACCGTCCCGCTGATCGGCATGGAGCGGCCCGCGGACATCGTGTGGCTGCCCGCAGGCTTCGGTGGCCTGGCTGCCCCGCGCCTCGCCATCGTCGGCGCCGCGACCGGCGACCTGGGGCTGATCGATCCCGAAGAGGTGCTGGACGGCAACGGCGCCTTCGCGGCCCACGGCGTCATCGGCGGCGCGCTGAGCCGCGTGGTGAGCGACCCGAGCACGGGCACCCTGTACCTCAGCGACGGCAAGGCCCGCCGGGTCTACGCCCTGCAGGTCGACGACTTCGTCCGCCGGCCCGACGCCGTCGACCCCACCGGCATCGAGTTCATCTTCGCACCCTTCGACCTGCTCGCCCGAGACGGGGTGCTGTGGGCGGCCACCGAGGCCGGCCTCGTGCGCATCGAGGGCAACAACGAAGACGTGACGAGCGCCATCCAGGCACGGGGCCTGGGCGCCCTGCCGCCCGGCATCGTCACCGGCGGCCAGCTCGTCATCTCGACCTCGGACCGGGTCGAGAACCTGGACAGTGACCTGAACCGTATCATCGACAGCGCGGGGGGCCGGATTCGCCGGTTGGCCGCGTTCGTCGCATTTGAATAGACTCGCATCTCTTGGAACGTCGGAAACGACACGGCACCAGCAATCGGGGGCTCTGGTGAAAAAGCACATCTGGACGGGGCTTCGCCTCGCACTCGTGACAATGATGACCGTGGGGGCTTGGGCGTGTGACGACGACCCGCCCCCCTCGACTGGGGACACCGGGCCCGGCGGCGCCGGCGGCGCTGGCGACATGATGCCGGGCGACGGCGGGGGCGCAGGGGGCGCAGGCGGAGACGCCGACGTGCCGGTGTCCTGTCAGAGCGATCCCGACTGCCCTGCTGATCGCTACTGCGAGCGCGACGAGAACGCGTTCGAGGGGCTGTGCCTCTTTGGCTGCCGGGAGAACGGCTGCCCCGAGGGCGAGTACTGCGACCTCGAGCGCCGCGGCGCCGGCGGC
>JAUHVS010000138.1 GCA_030424955.1 bacterium
GAGCGGCGGCGCCTGCCCGGCGGCCTTGGTGTAGGCCATCGACAGCAGCTTGCGGGTGAGCGCCGCCGCGCCGACGGCGGCGGTGGCGGCGAGGGCGGCGAAGGCGATCTCTTTGACGTCGGTCATGGGGCTCTCCTCGGGTCGTGAGCGATACACCCGAGATGCGTTTGCAGACCCCGTGCCGGTCGTTCAGACCTCGATGAGCGTCGCGACGCCTTGGCCGACCCCGACGCAGAGCGTCGCCAGACCCCGACCGCCGCCGCGGGCGCGCAGGGCGTGGATCAAGGTCGTGAGGATGCGGGCGCCGCTGCAGCCGAGGGGGTGCCCCAGCGCGATGGCGCCGCCGTTCACGTTCACCTTCGCCTCGTCCAAAGACAGGGCCTGCAGCACGGCCAGGCTCTGGGCGGCGAAGGCCTCGTTCAGCTCGACCAGCGTCAGATCGTCGAGGCGCCAGCCGGCGCGGGCCAGCACCTTCTGCGTGGCCGGCACGGGGCCGATGCCCATGGTGCGCGGGTTGACGCCGGCGGACGCTGCGGCGGTGTACCGGGCCAGGATCTCGAGCCCCTCGGCCTCGGCGCGCTCACGGCGCATCAGCACCAGGGCCGCCGCGCCGTCGTTGAGCGTGCTCGAGTTGCCGGCCGTGACCGATCCGCCCTCCTTGAGGAACGCGGGCCGCAGGCGCGCCAGCGCCGCGAGGCTCGTGTCGGCGCGGGGGCCCTCGTCCGCCGACACGATCAGGTCGGGCTGCTTGCGGCGGGGCACCGACACGGGCATCCGCTCGGCGTCGAAGGCGCCGGCGGCCTCGGCGGCGACGGCCTTCTGGTGGCTCGCCAGGGCGAAGGCGTCCTGGGCCTCGCGGCTCAGCTTGAACTCGGCCACCAGGTTCTCGGCGGTGTTCCCCATGCCCTCCAGGGGGAACAGCGCTGCCAGCGCGGGGTTGGGGAAGCGCCAGCCGAGGGACGAGTCGTAGACCGTGACGTTGCCGGTGGCGAAGGGGCCGCTCGCCTTGGGCATGACCCACGGCGCGCGGCTCATGGACTCGACGCCACCGGCGACCACCACCTCGGCGTCGCCGAGCGCGATCAGGCGGGCGGCGGTGTTCACGGCGGTGAGGCCCGACGCGCACAGCCGGTTGACGGTGAAGCCAGGCACGTGCTGCGGCAGGCCTGCCAGGAGCAAGGCCATGCGCGCCACGTTGCGGTTGTCTTCCCCGGCCTGGTTGGCGCAGCCCAGGATCACCTCGTCGACGGCCTCGCCGTCGGTCTTGGCGCGGCGCAGAGCCTCGGCGATGGTGAGGGCGGCCAGATCGTCTGGGCGGATGGTCGACAGGCCGCCGCGGATCCGCCCGATGGGCGTGCGGACGGCCGAGACGATGACAACGTCGTGCATGGGGGGCTCCTGAGGCGGCGAGGGCGCCGCCCGAGGAGCGTGCGCCCGAAGAGAGGGTGAGCGCAGGGGGGGAAGCGGGGGTCGGGGACGGGCGTCAGCCCTCGTCGTCCTCGCCGCCCTCTTCCATGGCCTTGTAGACCTCGTCGAAGACGTCGCGCATGTCCGCGAGCTCGTCGGTGCTCAGCGGGCGGGCGCTCTCGCCCTCGTCGGCGGCCGGGTACAGGATGTAGCCGGAGCTGGCCGCCACCAGGTAGGTGGTGTCGCCGGTGTCGACCTCCATGAGGATCATGAGCGTGCGCTCCTCACCCTCGTCGGTCTCGACCTCGATCTCGTCGCAGTCGTCGAAGAAGTCCTCGGGGATCTCGCCCACCAGGACCAGCTCGTTGCCCTTGGACTCGACCTTCAGCTTCCACTGGGCCATCGCCTCATTGACAGCGGCGGCGACGGCTGGGAACTCCTCGACCTCCAGCTCCTGCAGCTCCTGGTCGTCGCCGTCACCCTCGACGCGGATGACGCTGACGACCTCGTCCACCGGGGTGACCACGAGGTAGAGCTGACCGTTGTACTCGAACTCCGCAGCGACGCTCGTCAACAGCTCGTCGCCGGTGTCGGGGTCGATGAGGGGGATGGTCCGCAGCTCTTCCTGCAGCTCGGCCTCGACGTGATCCTCGGCCATGATTCGCTCCTGTCTTGCAACGGTGGCCTCAGCCTCGGCGGGCCGAAGCGGTCGCACTCTACGCACAAGCTGGCCAGCGCGTAAACCGACCTGCGCGCCGGGCAGTGAAATCCAGAGGCGGCTCGCATTAGACTCCCCCAGAGTGCGCGCCGTGGCCGCGCACAGGTGGGGGGGATCGTGCAGAAGCTTCGATGGTTGACCCTGGGCTCACTGGTGGCGCTCAGCGCGCTGCCAGGGTGTGGCGATGACGCGAAGCCCGCGTCGGCGACGCCCGATGTGGACCAGGGCCTGGTGGATCTGGCGTTCCCCGACGCGCGCCCTGACGGCGCCCCGGTCGACCTGGGGGTCGAGGCGCCCGACGTGGGCCTGCTGCCCGACGCGGGCCCGCTGGTCGACGCCGCGACGCCGCCCATCGTCCCGGTGTCCGTCGAGACCCGCCTGGGGGCCTTTGCCACCACGGCGGGCTTCGCGAACCGCGTCACCTGCGTGGTGTTGGACGCCGACGGGGAGCCGGTCGACAACCTGGACACCCGCTTCGAGGTGCGGCCCGACACGGGCTGGGCCTTGGTTCAGGACAGCGCCGACCAGATCGAGGGCACCGTCGCCGGGCGCTACGACGTGACCTGCACCGTGCCCAGCGTAGGCCTGCGCGACGCGAGCCCTGAGCGCTGGGACGTGCTCGCGGGGGACGTCACGCGCCTCGTGGCCGCGGTCGACCCATCCACCGTGCGCGCCGGCGAGCCCGCCGACGTGACCTGCACTGGGACCGACGGCTTCGGCAACCCCGTCGACGCGACGCTGGCGACGGTGACGGTGACGCCAGCCAACGCGGGGGTTGAGGTCAACGACCGCCAGGTCGTGATCACCACCCGCGGCCGCTACAGCGTGGGCTGCAGCATGCCCGGCGCCGATGAGCAGATCGCCGCGCCGCTGTTCGTAAGGCCTGGCTTGCCCGCCGTGCTGGCCGCTGCGTTGCGCCCCGACCGGGACGTGTACCCCGTGGGCGTCGTGGTGGCGTACCCGGCGCTCGTGAGCGACGCCTGGGGCAACCGCGTGGACGACGCCGATCTGCGCTGGACCCTCGAGCCGGCGCTCCCGCCCTTTGGCGAGGGCCGCTACCTGGCGGAGTCCGAGGGCCGCTACACGGTCAGCGCGCAGGTGTTTGGCGACACCCACGAGGGCCGGTTCCTGGCGGCGAGCGACGACTTCATCGTGGACGCGGGCGGGCCGGACATCAGCTGCGACGACCCGGTGGATGGCGCGATGCTGACCGCGGCGGTCGGCAGCCGCCGGGCGCTGCGGGTGCGGGTGAGCGACCAGCTTGGTGTCGAGTCGCTGAGCATCGACGGGGCCGAGGCGCTGCCGGATGGCGACGGCGTGTTCGTCGCCGAGGTCACGACCCAGTTTGGCCTCAACGCCCACGAGGTGGTGGCGCGGGATGGGGCCGGCAACGAGAACAGCACCTTCTGCAGCTTCGTCGCGGCGCCGCGCTACATCGGCGAGGACGCGGTGTTCCCGGACGGCATCGTGCTGCACCTCGCCCAGGGGGCGGTGGATGACGGCGCCCCGGACGCGCCCATCGCGAGCCTGGTGGATCTGATCCGCCGGGTCGTGGCCTCGCCGGCGCTCGCGGCGCAGATCGATCAGGCGCTGCGCGCGCAGAACCCCATCGTGCCGAACGACTGCCGCGCCAGCCTGCCGTTCATCGGGTGCATCGCGCGCTTCGGGGCGGTGTACTCGAGCCTCGCCCTCAACGGGCCCAACACCGTGGCGGCCAACCTGGTCGACCGCGGCCTGCGGGTCGACTTCACGGTGCGCAACATCGTCATCAATGGGCGGTCCACCGGCACCATCAGCACGGGCTTCCGGGTGACGGCGCGCTCGGTCCGGGTGGTGGTGACCTTCGACATCCTGCTGCAGAACGGCCGGCCCGTCGTGCGGGTGCGCCGCACCGACGCCGTCGAGATCGGCGCGCTGGACCTGGACCTCCCAGGCTCCATCGGCGACCTGTTCGATGGGGTGGTCAACCTGGTGTTCGGGGCCTTCGAGGGCCTCGTGCGCGATGAGCTCGCGGGGGCCATCGAGGGCTTCCTGCAGAGCGAGGTCGATGACCTGCTGTCGGACGTGCTGAACAACCTCGACCTGGCGTCCCTGGGGGTGGCCTTCGAGCTGCCGGGGCTGTTTGGGGGGCCGCCCACGGCGCTGTCCTTCGGCCTGGGCTTCTCGGCCCTGACCGCGTCGCCGGATCGGCTGCGGGTCGGGATCGGCGCGAGCATCAACGGGCCCAGCCGGCGGCCGGGGCCCTCAGCGGGCGTCGCGGTGCCGCCGGGGCCGGCCGCCATCGAGCTCCAGCCGGCGGGCACCGTCGCTGCGGGCGTGCACGTGGTGGTGCTGAACCAGGCCCTGCACCGCCTGTGGCGCGCGGGCCTCTTCGACATTGAAGACGCCGGGGCCCTGCTGGGCGATCTGCCGGCGGGGGTCTCGCTGGCCCTCCGCGTGGCCACGCCGCCCATGGTCGAGGGCCAGGCGGGGGAGACGGGCGTGGTCCTGTCGCTCGGCCCGGCCTCGGGCGAGCTGGTCTATCCGGGCCTCTTCGACGAGCCCCTTCGGGTGCGGTTGGCGGCCCGGGCGACGGCGCGGGTGTCGCTGGTGGGCGCCAACACGCTGGCGTTTGAGGGCCTGTCCATCACCGATCTGCGGGTGGCCTTCGACGCCCAGATGAGCCCCGAGGCGCGGGCCGCGCTGGAAGGGGACCTGCAGCGGATCGTGCAGGCGATCATGGACAGCGCGCTCAATGACGCGCTGCCCGATCTGCCGATCCCCGACTTCGCCCTGCCCGACGCGCTGAGCGAGTTCGGGATCCCGCGGGGCACGCGGCTGGGCCTGCGGGCGCCGGCGCTGACGGGGACGCCGTCGCACCTGATCCTCGACGGGCGGTTTGGAGAGTGAGCGGCATGAAGGCATGGGGAACGGCGGGGGTTCTGGGGCGCGGCGGGCGCCGGCCGGCGTGGGCTGGGCTGCTTGGGGTGGCGCTCCTGGTGGGGGCCTTGGGCTGCGGCGACGACGCGCCGCCAGCCAGCGAGCCGGTGGTCGATAGGGGCCTGGACGTGGTGCCGGTCGACGGGGCCGTGGACCAGGACCTCGCGCCCGCCGACGCCGGCCCTGGGCCGGACGCGGCGCCGGCGCCGCCTGAGCCGGTGTGGGTCGAGGTGACGCTGGCGCCGCGCCGCGCGCTGTACGCCGTGGGCGACGAGATCACGGTCTCCGCGACGGCCTTTGACCGGGTGGGGGCGCCCATCGACGGGGCCGCGCTGACCTGGACGGTCTCCCCCCCCGGGGTGGGGAGCCTGACCGGCGACACCCTGCGGCTGACCGGCGAGGGCCCCGGGGCCGTCGTGGCCTGTGCTGGCGACAGCGTGTGCGGTCGGGCCAGCGTGTTCGTGGACGCCGGCCAGCCCGTGCTGGTGCTGACCGAGCCCGCCCGCGGGGCCACCTTGGGGGGCCCTGACGGGGCGCAGACCATCTCGGTGCGCGGCACCGCCACCGACTCGGGCGGCGACGTGACGGTGCGGGTCAACGGCCTGCGGGTCGAGGTGGGCGCCGGCGGGGCCTTCGCCATCGATCTGCCCGCGCGCTTCGGCATCAACCGCGTCGAGGTGGTGGTGGACGACGGCGTGCAGGCCCCGGTGCGCGACGTGCGCGACGTGCTGTGGGCGCCGGCCTACACCGCGACCGACGCCGAGGGCGCCACCATCCGCGACGCCATCGGCCTGCGCATCGATCAAGCCCTGTTGGACCAGGATCGGCCGGTGGAGGTGCCGGGCGAGGCCGCGCAGGTGCAGGTGGCGGGCGCCGCGCAGCTGCTGGAGCTGCTGGTGGCGTTGGCCGACGTCTCGTCGGTGTTGGGCGATCCGCAGCTCGTCGAGGGCGAGGCCTTCAACCTGCGGGTGGATGGCGTGGACCTGGGCAAGCCCGAGATCGACCTGTACTTCACCGCGACCGGCGCTGAGCTGTTCATGCGTCTGCCGCGGGTGACGGTGCGCACCACCGGCGGCTTGTCGCTGGAGGGCGCCGATCTCAGCCTGGACGGCAGCATCCGCGCGAGCCTGGCCGCCTTCGCGCAGCTCGACGTGGCCCTGGTGGACGGGGCGCTCTCCGTCGAGGTGTCCGACCTGGGCATCGCGGTGGAGAGCGTGACGGGGGACTTCGCCGATCCGACCGCCGAGGTGCTGGTGCAGACCTTCGGGAGCCGGCTGGGCACGCTGGCGCGGGACCTGGCGGGGGATCTGGTGACGGGCCTGGTGGCCGATCAGCTGCCCGCCCTGATCACCGGCGCGCTGGACAGCATTCTGGGCACGCTGGCGGACATCCCCATCGACGTGGCGGCCCCCATCGAGGGGATCCCACCCCTCAGCCTGCGCCTGGCCATCACCCCGGCGGCGGTCGACCTGGGCCGCCGTGAGCGGATGGCGCTGCGGCTGGACGCCCGGGTGGCGCACCCCAGCCCCGTGCTGGCGCCCCACGCGGATCCAGGCGTGCCGACCCTGGCGGGCGAAGAGGTGGTCTGGGTGGCCGGCGATGGCCTGGGCGCCGTGGTGCGGCTGGGCCTGCTGAACGGCCTGCTGCACGAGGTCTGGCGCGCGGGGCTGCTGCAGCTCACCCCGGCCCTGCCGGACGAGGTGTCCCTGCTGATCAGCGAGGTGACCCTGGACGGGCGGCTGACGCCGGTGATCGCGCCGGCGCCGCCCGGCAGCGAGCTCCCGCTCGAGGTGCAGGTGGGCGACCTGCGGGTGGCGGTGGTCGGGCCGCGGGCCGAGGCGCCCGATGTCTACGCGGTCAACCTGCGGGTCGGCCTGAGCGTGGAGGCCAACGCCGGCCAGTTCGAGCTGGTGGTCGCCGAGGCCCCCGAGATCGAGGCGACCCTGATCGTGCAGGCGGGGGCGCGGGCGTTCCTCACCGGGCCCCAGCTCGCGACCCTGCTGGAGGGGCTGGTGTGGCCGCAGGTGCAGGGCGCGCTGGCCGGCGGCCTGGCCTTTGGGATCGACGCGATCGCGCTCGATCCGGCCACGCTGTCGGCCTTTGCGCCACGGGTGACGGGCCTGACGATGGCGCCGGAGTTCGGCGGGGCGCCGACGGTGCGCGAGGGCCGCGCGGAGCTGGAGGGCGGGCTGAACGTGCGGGTGGACATCGCCGCCCCCTGAGCCCGCGCCGCGGGCCCTGGGGGGCAGCCCGGGGCTACTTCAGCTTGGCGAACATCGCCTCCAGCTTGGACCGCGCGTCGTTGGCCTCGCGGGCGTGGTCCTCGTCCACCGCCTTGAACTCGAAGTTCATGCAGAAGTTGGCCTTCTCGCGGTCGCGGACGAAGTGCGCGGTGTTCTCGCGGCACTCATTCTCGGCGCCGGGATCCCAGAAGCGGCAGTTCTTGCAGACGTGGAAGTCCATCCCGCAGGAGGGGCACTCCTCGTTGCGCTGGACCTTGACCGACAGGTCGACCTCGTGGCCGCACTTCCAGCACTCGTAGCGCTTCTCTTCTTTGTCGAAACCGTACATGAGCACCTCCGAGCGGCGTTCTAGCAGAACGCGCACGGCCCCTCCAGGGGACAAGCGCGCGGCAGGCGTTGCGGCCGACACCGCCCGTGGCCGATAACTGCGGTGGGAGGCACGCCGATGAGCCCTGGTTCCGACGAGACACACCGCCTGCACGCGTCGCTCTCGCAGTTCAAGCAGCTGCTCGCGCTGACGCCGCAGGATCCGCTGCTCCTGGACCGCGTCGCCGGGATCTACGTCCGGCTGGGTCGGCCCGTGGAGGCGGCCGACTACCTGGCTGACCGGGCCGAGATCCACTTTGAGGCGGGCCACCTGCACGAGGCAGCACGGGACTGCGAGCGGGCGCTGTTCCAGGTGCCGGAGCACCCCCGCGCGCGCCTATTGCTGGAGGGGCTGCGCAGCCGGGGGGTGGGGGCCGCGAGCGAGGACGACACCGCCATCGCCGCCGCGGCAGAGGAGGGCACCGCCCCCGAGCACACGCTCGCGCAGGATGAAGACGGCATCATCACCCTCCGCCAGCCCGCGGCCGCGTACGAGCTGCGCGTGATGCCCGCCACCATCCCCCCCGAGGGGCTGGAGTCGCTGCGGCGCACCCCAGTCGTGGACGCCGAGAGCCTGCTGGCCACCCATGACGCCGACGAGTTCTCCCTGGGGGTGGATCCGCCCACCTTGCCGCCCGACTTCCTCGAGCCGGCCGATGACCCCGAAGACGTCGCGCCCCACAGCTTCCTGGCGCCCTCGCCGACGCCGGGCACCCGCAGCGCGACGCTGGAGCGGGCCATCACCTCCAAGCTGCCGCGCATCGCCCCCCCCTCGGCGGGCCCCCAGGCGGTGCCGGCGAGCGAGTCCGGCCCGGTGTCGGCGGCCGTCGACATGTTCCAGGCGTTGCCCAGGGGCGTCCTGCGTGGGCTGATGGCCCGGGCCGAGCGGCGCACCTTCGGCGAAGAGCAGAAGCTGGCCGCGCAGGGGGCGCCCGCGGACGGCATGCTCGTCATCACCCGCGGGCGCGCCCGCGTGGAGCGCCTCAGCGAGCGGGGCCGCGAGCGGCTCGGCTTCGCGGGCGACGACGACGTCATCGGGCTGGTGGAGCACCTGCGCGGCGCCCGCTGGCGCGCGACGGTGCTGGCCGAGACCGAGGTCGAGTGTCGGCTGCTGCCCAACGCTGAGATGGCGCGGCTGCGCATGGCCTACCCGGCGCTGGACCGCTCGCTGCGGGGCGAGGCTGAGCACCAGGAGCTGCTGCTCCTCCTCACCACCGGGCCCCTGTTCCACAGCCTCAACAGTGGCGCCCGAGAGGCGCTCGCCCGCCTGTTCCGCGCCCGCACCCTGCTGGCCGACGAGGCCGTCGCGCGGGAAGGTGAGCCCGTGGAGGGGCTGTACCTGGTGCGAGGCGGCAAGCTCAGCCAGTCCAAGGGCGGGCAGCGCCTGTCATCGCTCACCGTCGGAGACTGCGCGGGCGTGCTGGCGGCCCTCGAGGGCGGGATGTCTCCGGTCACCGTGGTGGCCGAAGAGGGCGGCGAGGCCTTCTTCTTGGAGTGGGCTGAGGTGGAGGCCGTGCTCGAGGACCCGGGGGTCCGAGCGGCCTTCGAGCGGCTGGCGCCGCTGCGCCGGCTCGTGACCTGAGGCTGGCAGCGGCGGGGCCGTCAAGCGGCGCGACGCGCGGTCGCACCGCCCGACGGGCCGGCGGGCTCAGGCCTCGTTGGCCTTGACCGACTGCTTCTCGATCCGCTTGCGGTCGCTGTGGTCGAGGATCCGCTTGCGGAGCCGGATCGCGGAGGGGGTGACCTCCACCAGCTCGTCGGCGTTGATGTACTCGAGGGCCTCCTCCAGGGCGAACTTCCGGGCCACGTTGAGGCCCGTGTCGATCTCCTTGAAGGCGGTGCGCATGTTGTCGAGCTTCTTGGCCTTGCAGGGGTTGACCACCAGGTCCTGCTGGCGGGCCGACTCGCCCACCACCTGGCCGCCGTACACCTTGTCGCCCGGCTCCACGAAGAGCTGACCGCGCAGCTGAAGGCTCTCGAGGGCGTAGGCCGCCACGGCGCCCGGCTCGAGGGCCACCATCACGCCGTACGCGCGGCGCTGGAACGCGCCCTTGTAGGGACCGTAGCCCGCGAAGACGCGGTGCAGCTGGCCGGTGCCGCGGGTCTGCGTGAGGAACTTGCTGCGGTAGCCGATGAGCGCGCGGCTGGGCAGCTTGTACTCAATGCGCACCATGCCGTCGCCGCCGACCCGCAGGTCGAGCAGGGTGCCACCGCGCTGGTTGAGCTCCTGGATCACGGCGCCGGAGTGCTCGTCGCCGCAGTCGATGGTGACGTCCTCGTAGGGCTCCTGGCGACCCTCCGGGCCGTCGCGCAGGATCACGCGGGGCATGCTCACCATGAGCTCATACCCCTCGCGGCGCATGGTCTCGATCAAGATGCCGAGGTGCAGCTCGCCGCGGCCCGAGACCTTGAAGACCTCGGGGGAGTCGGTGTCCTCGACCCGCAGGGCGACGTTCGACTGCAGCTCGCGGGCGAGGCGCTCGCGGAGCTTGCGGCTGGTGACGTACTTGCCCTCGAGCCCCGAGAAGGGCCCGCTGTTGGCCATGAACTCCATGGTGATGGTGGGCTCGTCCACCGCGATGGGCGGCAGCCCCTCGGCGTGGCCCAGCTCGCAGATGGTCTCGCCGGGCAGCGCGATGTCGCCGGCCTCGGCGTTCTCAATCTCGACCTGGTTCAGGCCGTCGTAGCCGTTGAGGCGCACGACCTTGCCGGTGCGGACCTCGCCGTCGATGTCGACGACGTGCAGCTGCTGGTTGCGGCGCACGCGGCCCCGCTGAATGCGGCCCACGGCGATCCGGCCCACGAACTCGTCGTAGCCGATGGTCGCGACCTGCATCTGCAGCGGGCCGTCGGGGTCGACGTCCGGCCCCGGCACGTACTCCAGGATGGCGTCCAGCAGCGGGGAGAGGCTGGTCTGCTCCTCGCCCAGCTCGTTGATGGCCCAGCCGTCACGGGCCGAGGCGTAGAGCACGGGGAAGTCGAGCTGATCGTCGTCGGCGTCGAGGGCCACGAACAGGTCGAAGACCTAGTTGAGGACCTCCTCGGGCCGGCCGTCGGGGCGGTCGACCTTGTT
>JAUHVS010000139.1 GCA_030424955.1 bacterium
CCAGCTGGGCATGTGACGGCTCGGCGCTCCATGTCGATGTCGAAGTCACGCTTGCTGAAGCGCCCGCCCTTCATCCGAGGCGGCGTAGGCGGCTTCGAAAGGATCCGCATACCTGCCCCTCGACGTTCATGAATGGCATCAGCCGGCAGGTAGCCTCGGTCGAAGTGGAGCTCCGCGATCTCCCTGTCCCCACGCTCGGTGCCCTGGAGCAGCGCGTCGGCCGCGTCGTACTCGCGAGAGTTCCCCGGGAGCACCTGCACGGCGCGCACAAGCCCCTGGATGTCAGCGTCGACGGCGACATGCCGCTTGTAACCTACAAACAGGCGAGTCTTGCTCTTGCGTCCATGTCGCATGTCGGGATCGGAGATGGAGACCTGCCGGTCCTCGCCACCCTGTCTCATCGACCGACGCGCCCCGTCTGGGTCATCGGGATCCGGGTCGGTGTCCTGCTCGATGAGTCGCTCGACAAGATCAACGGCTTCGCCGATGGGCGGGCCGACGAGTTGTTCGTCCGTGAAGGTCTCTTTGAGCCATTCGCGGACCCGCTCGAACTGCTGCAGAAGCATCGCGAGGGCTTCGCTGCGGGCGCTTGGGAGTCGCCAGTCGACGTCGAGCGCCGCCTTCACTGACTGCCCCGAAACGACGGTGAGTTCGAGTTCCTCGACGAGCGCCTCCTCGTCTCTCCCGGACTGCACTGCGGCCACGGTGACCAGCTGCGCGAGGGCACGCCCAATGAGATTGAACGTGTCTTCAACCCGCCCTGCGCCCAGCAACGGGCTGGAGTCGATCATCACGCGTAGCCGTTTGTGGCTGAACCCGCCGGTCTCTTCAGCGAGCCGAATGGTCTTGTCGAGTAGCAGGCGCATAAGGCCCTGCGATCTCGCCCGCTCGCGGAAGTGGTAGACCGTGCCTTGGCTGAAAGCGGCCTCGTCGAGATCGGCGTCCAGGCAGTCGAGAACCATCCGCCAACGCCGGTCCAGCGCCGTCAGCGTGGGCACCTCGTGATCCGCGACGTGAAAGGCGACCTGGAGCAGCATCGCGAGCGCCAACCTCTCAGGGCAGACCGGCCGGCCGCGGCCACTCGATGCGTACATCGCGGCAAGCGCGCTGCGCACCTCATCGTCGATAAGTTGATGGCGGTGGCTGCGCAGAAACCCCCAGAGTTTCTGCGTCTTACAGAGCTTCAGGATCTTGGTTTCGGTCGGACTGACCTGGACTGCCGGGTTCCACTCTCGCGCCATACCCCACCTCCTTGGGGCCTGTTAGATCACGGCGCGATCTCGGTGTCGATCCCGGACTTTTGATCAGCTCTCTAGGGCGCCACCCCAGCGTCCGCGTCCGGCGCCTGGGCCCGGGGCGGCGCCGCCAACGCACGGGCCAGGCGGTCAATGTTCGCGGCCATCACGGTGCCATAGTCAGCCCCCGGGCCCACCTGCTCGGCGGGCGCGACGACCACATGCCGCAGCCCGATGCCCTGCAGGGCGGCCAGCACCTCGGCCGACGGCATCGCCTCCCACAGCATCAGCGACGCCTGCCGCCGGCGCTGCGCCGCTCGGACGGCCTGCACCTGGGCGGCCGTCGGGGGCGCGTCGGGCGCCACGTCCACCGTGTCCACGGTCCAGCCATAGCGCCGCGCCAGGTAGTCATAGGCCGGGTGGTTCGCCAGCACGGGGCGATCCATGGGCAGCGCCCGCCACTGGGCGTCCAGGGCCGCGAGCCGAGCCGCGAGGGCGTCGTAGCCCCGCGCGAAGGCCGCCTGCTGGGCGGGCCGCGCGGCCGTGAGGGCGTCGCGCACCGCCTTGGCCTGGGCCGTGAGCAAGACCGGATCGAGCCAGGTGTGCCCGTCGAGGCCGCTGTGGCTGTGGGCCGGGCCGTCGCCGTGCCGGTGGGCCGGCGCCGCGGCCCGGTGGATCCACTCGGCCTTGAAGCCCTGGGCGGTGTGCACCACCCGCGAGGGCGGCAGGCTCACCATCGAGAGGCCGCGCTCGAAGCCCGCCCCGTTGAGGATGATGCGCTCGGCCCCCTGTAGGGCCTGGATGGCGGCGGGCGGTGGCTGCCAGGTGGCGGCGTCCTCGTCGGAGGGCAGCAGGTCGATGACCTGCACCTGCGCGCCCCCCACCTGGGCGGTGATCCAGGCGGTCGGGTGGAACAGCGTGGCCACCCGCACGGGGCCCGTCGCTTGGGCCGCCGCCGGGGCCGCCGCGGCCGGCCCACCGTCACCCGGCGGGGCCTTGCAGCCCCCAGCGCTGACCAGCGCCAGCCCGAGCGCCCACGCCCACAGCCCGCGCGCGCCCATCCCCCACTCGCTCATGTCCACCCCTTCGGATCAGGGAGCCACGCGGCCCCAGCCCACACCGCCAGCCCCGCCAGGGCCACGGCCACCACCGCGATGATCAGCCACTCGGCGACCTGCAGCCCCACCACCGTGCGCCGCGCGACGCCCAGATCGGCCAGCGCGCGGAGTTCATCGGCCCGGGCCCGCAGGCCCAGCCCGATCACCAGCACCAGGAAGCACAGGGTCGACACGGCCACCAGCGCCTGGTGGGCGTCGAGCAGCCGCCGCACCTTCAGCACCAGCCCCGCGAGCTGCGCCACCACCTCACTGGGACGCACGACGCGCACCCCCGGTCGCCGGCCCACGCGGCCCGCCAGCAGCGCCCGCGCCCGGGCGTCGGGGGGGAACAGCAGCAGCGCCGTGAGGGGGGCGTCGGCGGGATCGCCGTGCAGATGAAAGGCCTGCAGCCGCTCGGGCGTCAGATCCAGGGCCTCGACCGCGCCCGGCGCCACCTGCACAACGCCCGCGCGGCCCGCCTGCACGTCGCGGTGGCCGTGGATCAGCCCCTCGGCGGCCCAGGCCGTGCGCAGATCGACGAACACGGCGGCGTCATCGGGCCCGCCCGCAGGCGCCAGGATGCCGGCCACCCGCAGGCGCACCGGCTGGGACCGGGCCAGGTCGAAGGGGTGCGCGGCGTCGGTGATGAGCGGATCGCCCAGCCCCACCCCCAGCCGGGCCGCGACCTGCGCCCCCAGGGTGGCGTCGCCGAGGCGCAGGGGCGCGGTGCCCACCGCCACGGTCAGGTGGCGGCGCTCCAGGTACTCCAGGGTGGTGCCCACCACCGGCGCGCCCCGCGCGGTCAGCCGCAGGTGCAGCGGCACCACCAGGCCCAGGCCCTCAACCCGCGCGGCGTCGGCCTCACCGGCCGGGATCGAGGCCAGGGGCGCGGGCCGCAGCCACAGCGCCGCCAAGGTCAGGTCCACCTGGCTGCCCGGGGCCCCCACCACGAGCGGCGTCGCCGTCGCGCGGGCGGTGAGGCCCTGCACGTAGCCGTCGGACAGGGTGTGCACCGCCCACGGCAGCGCGATGGGCAGGGCCAGGGCGCACACCGTCAGCGCCGTGCGCCAGGGCGCGAAGGCCAGCGCCCGCAGGGCCAGCACGAGCCCGGTGAGCGGGCCCGTCACGCGGGCCCCCCCAGGCGCACCACGCGATCGCAGCGGGCGGCCAGCGCCGGATCGTGGGTCACCAGCACCAGCGCCGCGGGCCCCAGGTGGGCCCACAGGTGATCGAGGGCCGCCGCGGCGCCCTGCGGATCGAGGCTCGCCGTGGGCTCGTCGGCGAGCACCAGCCCCGGCCGGTGCACCAGCGCCCGGCACAGCGCGACCCGCTGCTGCTCGCCCACCGACAGCGCCCCGGGCTTGCGGTGCTGCCCCGCCGCCAGCCCCACCTGGGCCAGCAGCGCGTCGGCCCGCGCCCGCGCCTCCGCCGTCAGCGGCCCGGCCCCCAGCCGCAGCGGCAGGCGCACGTTCTCGACGGCGCTCAGGTGGGGCAGCAGCCCGAAGCGCTGGAACACCAGGCCGATGTGCCGCAGCCGCAGGGCCCGCCGCGTCGCCGCCGAGGCGCTGTGCAGGGCGTACCCCAGCACCTGCACCTCGCCCGCCGCCGGGGCCTCGATGCCGGCGAGCAGGCGAATGAGCGTGGACTTGCCCGCGCCGCTCGGGCCCACCAGGGCCACGCGCTCGCCGGCCGCGATGTGCAGATCGGGGGGCTCGAACACCCACGCCTGCGCGCCGTGCCCGTGCACGAAGCGCACGCCCGCCGTGCGCACGGCCGGGGGGCTGGCGGCAGCGGGCTCAGCGGTGGGGGGTGGCGGGGCCGACATGCCGCGGCAGTGTCGGAGGGGCACCGGGCAGGGTCAACCCGATGTGCCAGGCGGGGGCTGGTCGCCGGCGGCGGTCAGCCGGCGGGCATGACCTCGCGGACCTCGACGTCCACCAGGCCCTCGAAGGCCGACATGGCGCCGTTGAGCGTCGCCTGATCGGGCACGCTCACCACGGAGTAGCTGCCCGAGCGGTCAGCGAGCACGTAGTCGGCCTCGACCACCACGTCGCCGGGGTGCGCGTGGAACTGCTCGATGGCGCCATACAGGGCCTTGAGCTGATCGGGCTTGAGGTTGGGCTTCTGGTGGCTGACGACGAGGAAACTCATGCGGACACTCCAGTGCGGGCTCGGCCCGGGGGACGCTGTTGATGAACTCTCCGCGCCATCGGCACGGCCGCCCGCCGAGCGCATCCCTGGGTCAGTCTGACCCCCCGAACTCGAACACCAGCGCCAGCCCGCCCTCCAGGTAGACCAGCGAGTCGTTCACCGCCGTCTCGCCGTCACCCCGCACGTTGACCAGGGGCGCCGTCACGTTGATCTCGGGCACGAGCCGCACGGTGTGGCCCAGCAGGACCGTGGCCCCCAGCGACAGGCCGCTCGTGAGGATGGTCGCGTCCCCGTCGCCGAAGAACCCGTCGCTGCCCAGGGCCCACACGCCCACCCGGGGCCCCAAGGTCAGCTCGTGGCCCCCGGCCGAGGTCCAGCCGAAGAGCACCGGCACCTGCGCGAGCACGGACCGAAAGCCGTCCACCCACAGGCCGGCGACCTCGGGGGCCAGCGACACCTGCGTGGGCCCGTCGTGCACCCGGTGCTTGAGGGTGAGCGAGAGCCCATCGGTGCCGAGCCCGGCGCCCAGATCGGTGTCGCCCGTGAGCCCCACGCGGTAGCGCACGGCGGCCTGCACCAGCCCGGTGGCGTCGTCCGGCGTGGCGGCGGCCAGGCCGTTGGCCCGCACCGCCACCTCGTGGTGGCCCTTGGCCAGGGGCCGCGCCGACGTGTAGGTCCCCTGCCGCAGGCACCCCGACAGGGCGAGCGCCGCCCCCAAGACCATGATCCGCTGCATCACTCCCCCTCCCCCTCACCGCGGGCGCCATCGTGCGCTGCGGGCCACAGAATGCGAAAGGGCCGCGCCGCGGCCACCTGCGCCTCGGTCAGCGCGCCCACGGCCACCAGCCGCGCGAAGAGCCGCTGCATGTAGCGGCGCGCGTGCGCCGTGTCGGGCGTCGAGCCGAGCCGGCGGCGCTGATCGGCGTAGCGCGGCGAGGGCTTCGCGGTGGCCAGGAACACCGCCTGCTTGGGCGTGAGGTGGCGGGCGCCCACCCCGAAGTAGTGCCGCGCTGCGCGCTCAATCCCATACACGTTGGGCGCGAACTCGATGGTGTTGAGGTACAGCGCCAGCAGCCGCGCCTTGGGCACGGCGTCCACCACCCGGGCGGCCAGGATCAGCTCCTCGACCTTGCGCGCCAGGGTCTTGGTGCGCGCCAGGAACACGTTCTTCACAAGCTGCTGCGGCAGGGTGCTGCCGCCGTACACGAAGCGCCCGCCCGCCAGGTTGAGCTTCAGCGCGCGCTGCACCAGGTGCACGCTCAGCGCGCCGTGCCCGTAGAAGCCGGGATCCTCGCTCAGGTACATCACCGCCGGCACGTAGGCCGGCAGGCTGCCCAGCGGCACGAAGCTCGGGTGGCCGGGCCCCACCGTCACCGGGCGGGTGGCCTCGGGCACCGCGCGGGTGAAGCCATGCAGCAGCCAGTCCACGTCCCGCGGATCGCCGCCGGCGGTCTTGGCCGCGGTCGGCGTGCGGGTCCGCAGGGCGGTGATCCGGCACGCCCCCTCCAGCCCCCGGGCCCGCAGGGTCAGCCGCCGGGGCCAGTGCAGCGGCAGGGTGAGCCGCAGCCACGGCGCGAAGGTGCCCGTGAGCCGGGCGGACTCGATGTCGCCCGTGAGGCCCGCCGGGATCGCCGCGTAGGCCGCCTGACAGGGCACCGCGCGCCCCTGGGCCTCGGCGACGAGGGTGGCGTCCCGGGCCAGCGCGTCCCCCGCGGCCCAGCCGTCGAGCCGCAGGGCGCCGCGCTGCGCGTGGCCCGCGACCTGCCAGCCCCCCGTGGTGGGGTCGCGGTGCCCGATGAGGTCGACGGCCGCCGAGACGTCCACGGGCGTGGGGCCGACGCCCGGGTGCGACACCTGCACCCCGTCACCCCGGGCGGTGAGCTGAGCCACGGGCCCGTCGCCCAGCGGATCGATGATCGTCAGCGCGCCCGTCAGCTTGCCCCGCAGGGTCGCGGGCAGCCGGACGCCCCGAGCCGCCATCCAGGCCGCGACGGCGGCCAGCTCCAGGGTGCCCTC
Organism: bacterium; assembly: GCA_030424955.1. Taxonomy (GTDB): domain Bacteria; phylum Myxococcota_A; class Bradymonadia; order UBA7976; family UBA1532; genus JACKDL01. Next base: position 6,500 of record JAUHVS010000139.1, read on the forward strand.
GACCTCGACGACGTCGGGCTGACGCGGCGGGCCCGCGACGTGGATCGTGCCCTCGCTGCCCAGGGCGCGGCCCGCCGCCGCCCACCCGGCGGGGGTGCGGGTCAGGCGGGCGCCCTGGACCTCGACCGGGGCCGCCCCGCCCACCTGCACCCGCTCGGCCGCGATCTCGGGGGGATCGACCCGCGCGGTCACGGCCTGGGGGGGCAGCGTGAGGGGCGGCACGCCGGGCCAGCGCACCTGCGCCTGCGCGTCTTGAAGCCGGGCCTCGCCGTCGGCCCAGTCGGCCCGGGTGGCCCGCCCGGTCATCACGACGGCCTCGCCCCGGCGCACCGTCGCCTGGGCCCCGTGGACGGTGACCCGCAGCCCGGCCAGGCGCGCGCGCAGCGAGCCGCCGGGGGCAGGGCGCGGCGCGGCCCCCTCCGTGGGCGGCTCGACCGCCCCTAACGCCCCCATCACCTCGACCTGCCACAGGTCGACGCGGTCGGGCTGGCGCCGGCCCCACAGCGCGCGCAGGGGCACGTGGGCCTCCACCCGGGCGGCCTGGGCGGTCCAGGCGCCCCGGCGCAGCGTGAGGTCGGTGAGCCGCAGGGTGCCCGGGGCGGCCCAGCCGATGGCCTGCCAGTCTGCGGTGATCCCCCGGGCGGCGAGGCGGGCCCGGATCTGCGCGCCCGCCCAGCGCGGCGCCCCCCACACACCTGCCAGCCCCAGCGCCAGGGCGGCGCCGGTCAGGGCCAGCAGGGCGCGGCGGCGGCTCAGTCGCACGTGACGATGGCGTTGACCCGGTAGTCGCTGCGGTACAGCCAGGTGACCACGTAGCCCGTCGCCGTCGGCGCGAGCAGCGGGTAGAGGGCGTCCTGGGGCGCGTTCATCGCGCCCACCACCACGCTGTCGAGGCGCGCGCCGGCCACGGTGAAGCGGTCCAGGCACACGCCCGCCGCGCACACATAGGCCACCGCCAGCTCATTGCGCGCGGGGTGCAGGGCCAGCGCGCCGAAGCGCTGATCCCAGAGCACGGGCTGCCCCAGGTCGTCGGCGAGCGCGACGGAGCCGGCGTCGCCGTCGGGCCCCACCAGCACCACCTGCAGGCGACCCAGGGCCTGATCGAAGTCGGGCTGGCTCGCCAGCACCGCGAAGCCGCCCGCCGGGATCGCGACGGCGCCGTCCACCCGGCCCAGCGCCAACACCCCCGCCCCGAAGCCACCCGGCACGTCGGGCTCAACGGGGGGATCGAAGTCGAGCCGGGTGGGCGCCGCGCCCAGGCCCATGCGGGCATGCAAGATCTCGTCGCCGGGGCCCCGGTCGATGGAGAAGAACACGTCGACGGCGTCGGCGGTCGGGACCGCCGCGACGCTGTTCGCGCTGTACGGGCTGATCACGCCCTGGTTGATCGGCGCACCGTCCCAAGCGGCGAGCTCGGTCTGGGCGAGATCGTCGGCCACGCCCCCCGAGTAGATGGCCCAGGGCAGCCCCTGCGCGCGGAAGACGTCGAAGGCCTGACCGAAGGGGTGCAGCGTCCAGTTGGGGCCGCCGTCCAGCAGGGTCGGGCACGCCCCCGCCGCGGTGGTGACGGTGCGCAGCCGGATCTGCGGCGCCACGCCGTCGACCTCGAAGATCCAGCCGATGTCGACCTGATCGCCCACGGCGCGGGCGCGGGTCTGGGGGTAGCCGGCGTCGACCCCGCCCAGGGCGCCGATGGGGGTCGACTGCACCGCGCCGTTGAGCGCGGCGAGGGCGTCACACTGCACCTCGAGATCCCCCTGCGCTCGGCCGGTCACCCGCAGCAGGTGCTGGTCGGCCACGGGCACCAGGATGCCGACCGATGAGTCCGCGAAGCGCCGCTGATCGAACGTCGGCTCGACGAGGAAGCCAGGGCTCTGGCAGGTCTCGCCGCCCATGCCCCCGGCACCGCCTGCGCCGCCTTCGCCGCCCGCGCCGCCTTCGCCACCCGCGCCGCCTGCGCCGCCTGCGCCGCCGACACCGCCTTCGCCCCCGGCACCACCTGCGCCGCCTGCGCCGCCGACACCGCCTGCGCCCCCGGCACCACCTGCGCCCCCTTCGCCGCCAAAGCCTCCCGCGCCGCCTTCGCCACCAACGCCGCCTTCTCCACCCACGCCACCCGCGCCGCCTTCGCCGCCCGCACCAGCGACTGACCCGTCCGCGTCCACCGCACAGAAGCCGGACGGGAGGCACACGTACCCCACGCCGCACTCGCTGTCCTGGTAGCAGGCCGCCACCCTCGTCTCGGTGCACCCCAGCGCCAGCAGCAGCGCGGCGCTCACCCAAGCCCGTGTCATCAGAACTGCCCCCCCACGGCAAAGCCGTTTGTCATCGGCGCCACGGTCACCCCGCCCGCCGGGGCGTCGTCCAGCCACAGCCACGCGCCCAGCCCCACCAGCGCCAGCCCGACGCCGGTGGTGATCCCGCCGCTCAGCCGCAGCAGGTCGCGCTCCTCGGCCAGGGACTCGGCCTTGGTGCGGCTCGCCCCCGGCGTGTTCGGCCTCAGGTCGGCCAGCGAGCCGTCGGTCATCTCGGCGCCGACCAGAAAGCCCCCGCCCACCACCGCCAGGACGCCGCCGCCCACCATCAGGCTCAGCGGTACCGGGCTGCGGGCCGGCGGCTCGGCCGGGTCAGGCCCCACCGCCGCCGTCAGGGCCCCAGCGGCCTCCCCGGCCCCCTGCGCCGGCGGCTCAGGGAGCGTCGGCGGCTCAGGGGTCAGCGCGATCTCCACGCGGGTGTCCCCCGCGACCCACACCGTGCGGTCGTCGGGCGTCTGCCCCGGGGCGGTCACCCGCACCCGGTGCCGGCCGGGGAACACCAGCCGCGTCGGGCTCTCGACGTCGTCGATGCGCACCCGCGCCCCGGGGGGCGCCTTCACCGCCAGCGACACCTCGCAGGTCTGCTCCAGGGCCTTGCGGCGGGCCAGCACGTCGGCGCGGTCCCGGCACACGTTGCAGCGCGCCAGGAACGCGTCGAAGGCCGCCCGCGCGCCGTGGCAGTCCGCGGGCGCCGTCGCCAACGCCAGCCCCGCGTTGAACAGGTAGGTCTCGGAGAGCGCCGCCTCGGCCGCCAGCCGGAAGGCCGCCGCCGCCGCGCAGCGATCGGTGGCCGCCCGCCGCTGGCCCTGGGTGTTGTGCACCTTGCTGCGGGCCTTGGGCTCAGCGGGCAGGGTCACCACGTCGGCGGCGTCGACCGCCACGGTGGCGCCCGGGGCCGCACAGGTCGTCCAGAAGCGGGCCGCCGCGTCGTCGGTCCCCAGCCGCACCTGCCACGCCCCCGGCCACAGCCGGGCCGTCCCGTCGGCGGCGCGGGGCAGCGGCGCGAAGGCGGCCGCGGGCCCACCGCCCGCCGCCCCGGGCACGGGCCGGACCCACAGCGCGCCCGCGGGCAACCCCCGCACCGTCGCCTGGCACCCGCTGGCCAGCCGCGCCAGCCCCGCGGTCGCCGCCGAGACGCCCGCCGCCTCGGCCGCGACCATGCGATCGTGGGCGTCAGCGCAGAAGGCCGGCCCCGCCGCGGCGTAGGCCTCGCCCGCCCGCCACAGATCGATGGCCTCACCGACGAGCCGGTGCCGGTCGTCGTGGGCCAGCGCCCGCTCGAGCGGGGCCGTGGCCTGCGCCAGCCGCGCCGCCACGGGCGGCAGCGCCGCGCCCGCGCTGGCGACCCACAGCGCCGCCCACCCCCCGACCCATCGCGCGCTCATGCAGCCCTCCTCGCCACCGGACGCCTCCCCGTTGGCCGGGGGGCCCCGCGGTGCTAGCGTCGCCCCGTGACGTCCCCCCCCGATCCCCTGCTCGGCGCGGTCCTCGATGGCCGGTGGCGCATCGACGCGCGCCTGGGCGCGGGGGGCATGGGGGCGGTGTACCGCGGCCGGCAGCTCAACGTCGACCGCCCCGTCGCCATCAAGGTGCTGCACGCCTTCGCCGCCGAGGACCCGCAGGCGATGGAGCGCTTCGCCAACGAGGCCCGGGTGGTGGCCAACCTGCAGCACCCCCACATCGTGCGCCTGTTCGACGTGGGGCGCGACCCCTCGGGCCGGCCGTGGCTCGCCATGGAGCTGCTCGAGGGCGAGCCGCTGTCGGCGCGGGCCGCCCGTGGGCCCATGGACCCGGCGCCCACCCTGCGGGTGCTGCGGGACGTGGCCGACGCCCTCATCGAGGCCCACAGCCAAGGCATCATCCACCGCGACCTGAAGCCCGAGAACATCTTCCTGCAGCAGG
>JAUHVS010000140.1 GCA_030424955.1 bacterium
CGGGCGGTCTGCCTCCCCGCTCTCGGGAGCCACCGGCTGCTGCCTGGCACCTTGTTTCAAGTCGGCATCCCCTCTCGCCCGGACCCGGCGCGGGTGAGAACCGTCGGTGGCCGGTCCGCGCGATTCCAGTAACACAGCGAGTTTGCGAGGGTCAACGCACAAACAGCCCGCGCCGGGGCGCCCCAGCCCCCACCCCGGCCCGGCGAGATGGCGAAACTCGCAGACCCGGCCGGGGCGCGCCGACCTCTCGGATCCAGGGCGCCGCGCCGGGGGCGATGCAGCGCACCGCCGAGGCCGTGTCCGCCCGGAGGCTGGCGACGCCGCGGGCGACCGGAGGGCCCTCAACCCCCTGCGGCTAATCGGTCAGCAGCAGGTACAGGCCCGTCGCGACCAGCACCGCGGCGCCGACATACGCGACATCGGCCACCAGCGCCTGACCGCGGGCGCGATCCTCGTCGGCCGACGCCCCTGTTCGGTTGTAGGCGTCCGCCGCGTCGTTGGCGGACAGGCCAAAGCCGACGCCCACGGCCGCTGCGGCGACCCCGGCGCCCGTGGCGGACCACCCGAGGATCTGCCGCGTGTCGGGGCCCCCGCTGTGGGGACCGCCCTGCCACAGGGCTGCCTCGACGCGGGCGGCCGAGCCAGCCACAGCCTCCGGCCGGCAGCGCCCGCCGATGGCCTGCCAGCCGCTCACGCCTGCCGGCGCCGGCACCACATCCCCCCCCAGCAGGGTGCGGCCCTCGCCGTCTGCCCGGGCGACGGTCACCCCGGACGGCCGGCGGACCACCAGGCAGATCTCGGTGGCGCGCAGGCTCCGCTGGAACTGCGCCAGCGCGGGCCAGCCGGCCTCGGCGTCTCCGCGCAGGACCGCGTCGGCGAGCCGCGCCCGCGCCCCCGCCGCGTCGGCCACCACGGTGACCTCGGGGCCAACCGCCGTGGCGCAGCGCGCGCCGGTCGGGCCATCCACGCACACCCGGGCGCCCTGCCCCACGAAGCCATCGAGCTGCAGCGGCGTCGTGCCCACGGGCACGCCGTTGACCCGCGCCGGCTCCCCCGAGGGCTGGCTGTCGATGCGCAGGCCCTCGCCCGCCGGCAGCGCCCGCCGCGCGCGCTCGATGACTCGCCCGACGTCGGGGGGTGGGCTGGCCCGCCCCGGGAACCCGGGCCAGCTGCGCAGCGCCTGCGCCATCAGCCGGACGGCCGCCTGCTTGCGGCCCGAGGCCAACAACACCTGGCCCAGCCGGACGGTGGCGCGGAACGCGCGGTCGACGTTGAGGGGCCGCTCGGGCCGGCTCAGCTCGTCGTTGACCGCCTGGCTCAGGTCGGCCTCGGCCGCCCGGTAGTCCATCTCGAGGAAGGCCTGATCGGCGCGGGCGAGGGCCTCGGCGGTGGCCCGGTGGGCCGCGGCGTCGACCTCGGCCCCGTCGCGCAGCGCCTGGGCCTCGGCGCCGTCGGGGGCCATGCCCACCACCACGACCGGCGGCGCGGCGACGGCGAGGCCGGCGCTCAGGCACAGCGAGAGGGGGGCCGCCCAGCGGGTGAGGGCGCGGACGGGCGCCGTAGGCGAACGGGCGGTCCGCGCAGCCCGCGACGCAGGCAGGCGCCCACGCCGCGTCTGGCGGGCTTCAGCCACGCCGCTCCGCCTCCTGCTTGAAGGCCTGCATGTTGGCGGGGAGCGTGCGCTCCACCAGCAGCCGGGACACCGAGCGTGGCACGAAGCCCTTCAGGGCGACCTCCAGCGCGTAGGTGGCCAGGGTGCCCCCGCTCGCGCTGCGCGCCAGGGTCCAGCCGCCCTCGTTGGCCTTCATCATGTCGCCATCCAGCAGGGTCCAGGTCAGGCGCTCACCGGGGACCCCCTGCAGGTCGAGGGTGTAGGTCAGCTTGCGCGCGACCGACAGCTCGAAGCGGACCCGCCACCGATCGGCCCCGTCGTGGGACAGCACCGTGGCGCCCGACTGGTTGGGCACGAAGTCGGGGTAGGCCTCGAAGTCGGTGATCAGGGCGTAGAAGCGCTCAGGAGAGATATCGATCTCGACCGTGTGGCGGGCGGCGTTCATCTGGGCTCGTCCTCCGGGGTCAGGCGCCCTCGGGGGCCTGCCGTCTCAAGATGGGCGACCTTATCAGCGGTCGGGCCAAGGGTCCACGTCGAGCCAGGGCTCAATGACGGCGAGCTGACGGGCGGTGGCGCCGGTGAGCCCGCCCAGGGCCTCGCGGGGGTCGGGGCCGGGGGTGATCAGCCGCGCCTGGGCGACGGCGAAGGCCTCGGCCCAACCCTGCACAGGCCAGCCCCCCAGGCCGGCCAGCGCCTCGGCCTCCACCCGCACGTTGCCCACGCGGGGCCCATGGATCACCGGGCGACCGTGGGCGGCCGCCTCCACTAGGTTCTGGCCGTCCCGGCGCCCGAAGGTGCCGCCCATGACCGCCACCGCGCCCAGGGCATAGGCGGCGGCGAGCTCGCCCAGGGTGTCGAGGACGATCCACTGGGCCGCCCCGGCGGGCGCCTCAGTCCTGCGCCGGGCCGAGACCCCCAGCCGCGCGGCGCGCCGGCAGATCGCCCGGCTGCGCTCGGGGTAGCGCGGCGCGATGAGCGCCCGCAGGCCTGAGGCCGCCAGGGCCGCCAGCGCGGCGGCCTCCTCGTCGGGCTGCAGGCTCCCCACCACCACGTCCACGGCCCCCACCGCCGCACGCAGCGCCGCGCTGGGGGCCACGGCCTGGCGCGCGCCGTCGTGCTTGGCGTTGCCACACACGTGGACGCGATCCGCCGGCACCCCCAGGGCGCGGGCGCCCGCCCCGTCCGCCGCCGTCTGCGCGCAGAAGGCCGCCAGGTGCCGCGCCCACGGCCGCAGCAGGCCCTTGATCCGCAGGCTCCGGTGGCTGACTCGGCCGTCCACCACCACCACCGGGACCGCCGCGCGGTGACAGGCGGCGAGCCAGGCGGGCCACAGCTCCAGGTACTCCAGCACCACCAGCCGGGGGCGGAGGGCCGCCAGCGCGCGGCGGGGGCAGTCGAGGGGGGGGGCGCTGACAGGCCAGCGGCCGAAGAGCTGGTGGGCGATGGCCCGTCCCCCCGCGGTCTGGGCGGTCAGGTGCAGGCGAAGGTCGCGGGCCTCGAGGGCCTGGACCAGGGGGGCCAGCGCGCGCAGATCCCCGACGGAGGCGCCGTGCAGCCAGACGTCCGCCGGGGCAGCGCGGCCCCACCGGAGGCGGCCCGCCTGCACAGCCGGCAGGGACGCCGTGGGCGTCAACACAGGATCCTGGGGGTGGTCGTCCGCACGGCTCGGGCGGCCTCAGCCGGCTGTCAAGGCGCGGCCTGGAGGCTCACGGTGAGGGTGTACGGGTCGGTGCTGTTCTCGCCGGGCGGCTGCCCCTGCACCCACACCTCGCGCACCGACAGGTAGAGGGGATCGGCCGAGACGCGCAGGTCGTGGATCGCCTCGGCCTCCCCTGCCCCCGCGGCGTTGACCTCAAACAGGCGCTCGCCCTCGGTGTTGAAGCCCTCGACGATCAGGTCGATGCGCGGCACGCCGGTGACCGAGAGCGTCACCGCGTCGCCCCCGGCGTCGGTGAGCCGGTAGACGTCGCGATCGCTGCGATCGTCGTGCTGCCGCGCGCCGATGAAGCCGGTCATGGGGACGCCCAGGGTGAGCGGCGTCGCGAGGCGCGGCTCGTGGTTGGGCTCGACCTCTTCGGTCAGGGGCTGGTTGGCCTGGCGCAGGTAGAGCCAGCCGCCACCGCCGGCGAGGCCGGCCAACGCGAGCAGCGCCAGCACCGTGCGGAACACCCCCCGGAACCGCAGGCCCCGCTCATAGCCGGCGAACTCGTCACGGGTCAGGCTGGCGGGGAGCGCGTCGTCGAGCACGTCGCCCCAGTCCGCATGGCTGAGCAGCACCGACGTTGAGAACGCGCTCGGGGGGGCCGCGTCGCGGTCGGTGTCGGCGCTCTGCGGCGGCTCGCTGGCCGGGGCGTCGACCGGGGCCCCCTCGGGGGGCGTGACGGTGGCGGCGCGCTCCCCCGTCGCCGTGCCCGCCGACAGCCCGCGGAGCCGCTCGATCACGGCCAGGGCGTTGGGCGGCCGGGCTGCGGGATCCACCGCCATGAGGTCGCGCACGAGCGCCTCGAAGCCATCGGGCACGACGACGCCGGGCGCGACGCTCGCCAGCGTGGGCAGATCGCCGGCCAGGTGCGCCTCGAGCACCCGCATGGGGTTCTTGCTGGCGTAGGGGTGACGGCCGGTGACCATCAAGAACAGCAGCGCGCCCACGGCGTAGAGGTCGCAGCGGCCGTCGATGTCGTCCCCGGAGATCTGCTCGGGCGCCATGAAGTAGGGGGTGCCGAGCAGCGCGCCCTCGCGGGTCTGGAAGCCCGCGTCCGTGCGCTGCTCGGGGGCGGTCATCATCTTGGCGAGGCCGAAGTCGAGCACCTTGATCAGCTCGTCGCCACCCGCGGCCCGCGTGATGTAGATGTTCTCGGGCTTGAGATCGCGGTGCACGATCCCCTGGTCGTGGGCCTCGGCGAGGCTCGACAGCACCGCCAGGGCGACCGAGAGCGCAGCCTCGGCAGACAGCCGGCCCTCGCGATCGATGAGCACCGCCAGATCGGCCCCGCGCAGGTACTCCATCACCAGATAGATCAGGCCCCGCCACACCCCGAAGTCGAACACGGTGATCGTGTGCGGATCGGTGAGCTTCGACACCGCCATGGCCTCACGGCGGAAGCGCCCGACCAGGTCTGGCTGGCTGCGCAGATCGGCCCGCAGCACCTTGATGGCCACCTGCTTGCCGATGCCCACGTGCTCTGCGAGGTACACGGCGCCCATGCCGCCAGTGCCGATCAACCGCAGGATACGGAAGCGGCTGTCGAGCACCCGGCCGATGAGCGCGTCGGCCCGCGGCTCGGTGCCCGTGGCGGGCAGCCGGGCGCCGCACGCCCCGCAGAAGGCGTTGCCGCGGGGCAGCGGGCTGGCACAGACCGGGCAGGCGGGATCGGTCACGGCACCAACACCTCGGCCTGGACCCGCGGCACCACGAGGGCCTCGCCGGCGCGGGTCTGATAGCGGGTGGTGCCGTCGAGGCGGCCGATCAGCTGCACCACGTCGCCTGGCTGCGCCAGCAGCGGCCCCTTGAGATCCACCCAGACCACGCAGCGCGAGCCCGTGCGGCAGGTGGCGATCTGCACGGCGTCGAGGCCGGCGGTGCGCCCCCGGGCCGCGTGGAGCAGCGCGCCCTTGAGCGCGATGACGGTGCCCTTGTGGGCGTCGGGATCGTCGCGCAGGGCCGCGTACGGTGGCGGGCTGCCCGCGGGCTTCTCCCGGGCGAAGCGCTCGCTCACGGCGGCAGCGGCCGCGCGGTAGGCCGCCTCGGTGAGCCGCTCGACCGACAGCGTCAGCACCCCGGGGCGCTTGCTGGGGCCGTCGGCGATGACCTCCAGGCTGTGGGCGCCGGGCGCGGCCAGGGGCACCTCGATCTCGAACCGGCCCCGCGCATCCACGGGCGCCTCGACCCCGGCGACGGTCACCCGCGCGCCGGGCACCGCGGCGCCGCCCACCACCAGCCGATCCGCGGCCACCACCTGGTTGTGCGGGGGGCGGAACAGCACCACGGGGGTGCTCGGCAAGGGCACGCGCAGGGTCTCTCGGAAGGTCTGCTCGGCGCCGTCCGGGCCGGTGAGCGTCAGCGGGAGCGGGAGCTCGGCCTCGTCCCCCGTCAGGGTGTCCACCCGCGACAGCAGCGGCCCCGGATCCACGCGCACCTCGTAGGTGTTGGCGGCGATGGACTCGGTCTGGGCGCCCTCGACGGTCAGCTGCCAGTCGGGCATGACCTCGACGTGGGCCTTGATGGGCACCCCCGGCTGCGGCGGCGGGATGACCTCGGTGCGCAGGCGGTAGTGCACCAGCACCCGCAGCACCAGCGTGCGGGCGGCCTCGGGGTGGGCGATGGGGCGCGCGGTGAGGGCGAGCTCGTTGGCGCCCACCTTCATCTGCTCAGTGGGCACGGTGAAGCGCACGCGAGAGGCGCCCTCGACCCGCTGGGTGCCCCCGGGGCTGGTGACCTCGGCGGGCTCCGACACGGTGACGCCGACCTCGACCGAGTAGGCCCCGCCGCGGTGGGTGACGGTGTGGGGGCCCGCCATCTCAGCGTGGAAGGCCACCTGCTGCTGGTGGATGTACCAGGCGGCGGCCGCCGCGCCGAGGCCGACCAGCACCAGCAACATCGACGCCCAGCGGATCCGGGTGCGGGCCGCGGTGCGCTCCTGCGCCTCGGTGGCCAGCCCGAAGCGGGCGGCGTCCAGGGTGCGCGGATCGACACCGCCCGCGGGCTCGGCGCGCTCATCGGGCATGCGCCGGCCCATGCGGTAGCCGTCATCGCGGCCGCTGGGCCGATCGGCCCCCTCGGGCCGGCCCACGGGGGCCACGTCGTTGGCCTCGGGCCCCTCATCGTGCCCGTCGTCCGGTCCGTCCTCGGCCGGCGCGGGCGCGCGCTCGTCGTGGGGCGCGTCGGCGGGCTCGCCAGCCAGCCGGCCCCGCCAGCGCCCGCGCTCCTGCTCGGCGATGACCTGCGCCTCTTGGATGAGCGGGGTCTTGGGATCGCGCACCCGCGGCGGCTGTGGCATCGCAGGCACCGCGACGGGCCGCGGCACGATGGCGGCCGCGGGCTCAGCCGGCGTCGGGCCGGGCGCCAGCCGCTGCGGCGCCGGGGGCACCCCGATCTGCGTGGTCTTGCCCGTCGGCGTGCCCCGCATCTCGACGGGCGGCGAGTCGGTGCCCGACAGCGGCCGGCCGAACAGCGTGGCGTGGGGGCCAGGGGCCTCGTGAGCCGGCGGGTGAGCGGGCGCAGCCTCTCGGGCCGGCGGGGCCGCCTCGGGCGCCGGCGCCGGCGGCCTCGCCTGGACGACGGGCGCTTGCCCGTACAGCGTGTGCTGGGCCCCCCCCTGCTGCGGCGGCGGGCGCGTCGTGGCCGCAGGGGCGGGCGACCGCGGCGGCGGGATCGTGGGCTGCTCGGGCACCGGCAGCACGCGGCCATACAGCGTGGCGCGCGGATCGACCGCGGGCGGCGCACCGGTCGCCACCGGGGGCAGGCTCGGCGAGGACGGCGGCGCCCCGAGGCGCACGGGGGGCACGCTGGCTGAGGACACGGGGCCCCGGGGGGGCGGCGTCGTGGTGGCCGCGGGGGGCGGCGTCGACGGGCTGGCGCTGCGCTCGACGAAGGGCGACGGCATGCCGTACTGGGTGCGCCGCAGATCCGCGGGGGTCAGGCCGTCCACGGGGCTGGCCGGCGTCGCCGGGCCTGGCCGGCCGGGGGTGGTGCGCTCACCCGGGACCGGCTCGAAGGGATCGGCGGGCACCTCGCTGGGCGCGGGCATGATCGGGCGACCGAAGTGGGTCTGCCGCAGCGGGTCGGGCGTCGGCCCCCCCGCGAAGGGATCGGGCGTCGGCTCCCGCTCAGGGGCGCTCGGCGCCGGCATGCGCAGGGCCGGGGCGCCGTACAGGGTGGCGTCGCCGGGCCCCGGCCCGCGGGCCGTGGCCGTGCTCGAGTCGGGGCCGGCGGGGGCCCGGCCGTAGAGCGTGTGCTGCGCGGCGGAGGGCGCGGGCGTCTGCTCGCCCTGCGCGATGGCCTCTTGCAGCCGCGCCCGCAGCGAGCTGGGCACGGCGGTCAGGGTGTCCCGCCCCAGGTTGGCCAGATCACCCCCCAGGGCGACGCCGCAGACGACGCACCCGTCGGCCTCGGGCCGGTTCAATGCACCGCAGGCGGGGCAACGGATCATGAGGGTGCGTGGACTCCATAGCGGCGCGCGCCGGGTGGGCGTGGACCGCGTCAGTGTCGGGCACTGCGCCGGTGCCGTCAATGTCGCCGCCCCCCGGGCGCCGTGGGGCATGAACTCGCCGCGCTCAGACGTTATGGTCCCTCCACGCTGCCAGCGCCCGGTGCTCGTCCGGGCGCGGCCACCGGCCACCGGGCAGCGGGTGTGCCCGGCAGGAGACCGGGGGGAGAGCTCATGCGCCGAGGTCTGTTGTTCACACTCCTGGTGTCCATCGCGGGGTCGCTCCTGGTGAGCTGCGGCGGCCGGGGCGGCGCGGAGGCCCCTGCCCCGGACGGCCCGCCGCAGCTGCTCATCTTGTCTTCGCTGATCGGCTACACCGAGCCCTGTGGCTGCACGGTGGATCTCACGCTGGGTGGCATCGACCGGGCCGTCGCGCTCGTGGACGCCCAGCGGGCGGCGGGCCCCACCGCCGTGCTGGTGGTGGGATCCACCCTCTTCGAGGGCCCCTTCCCCGCCCACCGCGCCGCCCAGGAGCACGCCAAGGCCGGCCTGCTCGCGAAGGCGCTCCAGCGGATGGGGGTCGCGGCGTACGCGCCGGGCCCCGGGGATCTGGCTGGCGGCGCGGACGCCCTCAAGACCCTGCGGGCGACCTTCACCGCCCCCGACGTGCTGGCGGGCAGCCAGCTGCTGACCTTGGGCGCCCTGAAGGTGGGGGTGCTGGGCCTGGCCCACGCCGCCGAGGACGCCCCGGTGGACGGCGCGCCGGTGCAGGCCGAGGCCGAGCGGCTGCGCCGCGAGGGCGCCCAGGTGGTGGTGGCGCTGGCCAACCGGCCCCGGCGGGCCATCCGCCGCCTCGCCCGCGCCGTGGACGCCGTGGATCTGTGGGTGCTGGGCGATCACCCGAAGGAGGAGACCGCGGCCTCACCGGCGGGCGCGGGCTACCTCATCGAGGCGGGCGACCGCGGGCGGCACCTGGGCCGCATCCGCCTGCTGGACGCGGCCGCGCCGGGTCGCCTCGCCGATCCCGAGGGGGACCGCGCCCGGGCGAAGCGCGCGCTGGAGAGCCAGCTCAAGATGAAGACCCGCATGTTGGCGATCACCCGCGACCAGAGCCTGGAGGCCGGGGTCACCGCTTTGAAGGCGCAGCTCGCGGCCCTGCCGCCGCCGGCGGCCACCGGCAAGCGGTTCGAGTACCAGCTGCTGCCCATTGAGGAGGCCGCCCCCCGCGATCCCGAGGTGCGGCGGTGGGTGAGCGACTACAACGCCCAGCTCAAGCAGCTCAACCTGTCGGCGGCCGGCGAGGTGCCGCCGGTGCCCGAGGGCGGGCAGCGCTACGTGGGCGTCGCCGAGTGCGAGGACTGCCACCCCGACGCCGTGGCCCACTGGCGCACCACCCCGCACGCCCGCGCCTGGGCGACCCTGCAGGCCGCCGACAAGACCTTCGACGCCGAGTGTGTGGGCTGCCACGTGGTGGGCTGGCAGCAGCCCGGCGGCACCGTGCTGGGCAAGACCGAGGGCCTGCAAGACGTGCAGTGCGAGGCCTGCCATGGCCCCAACGAGCGCCACGTCGAGATGGGCGGCGGCGAGGCCTACACGGTGCGCGACCCGGCTGAGGCGGTGTGCACCCCCTGCCACCACCCGCACCACTCGCCGAAGTTCGACTTCGCCACCTACCGGGCGCAGATCATCGGCCCGGGGCACGGCCAGCCGATCTACGTCGACGCGCCGGCCGCGCCCGCCACCCCCTGAGGGGCGCCGTCAGCGGGCGGGCTGCGGCGTGGGGCTCGCCCTCGCCGCCGGCCGGTGCAGCAGGCCCTGCGCCGTCGCCACCCACAGGTCGCCCTGGGCCCCCGCCCACAGCCCCCGCACGGGGCCCGGATCGGGGCGCCCGTCCACCTCCAGACGGGCCCACTGCGAACCGCCGGGGTGCCGCCACAGCCCGTGCTCTGCCCCCACCCACAGGGTCCCCGCCCGGTCGAACTCGAGGGCGTGGATCGGGCCGGCCAGGCCATCGACCCGCAGGCCGCGCCACTGGTCGCCCTCGAGCCGCCCGAGCCCCTCGAAGGTGCCCACCCACGCCCGCCCGGCGCGATCGACGGCCACCGAGAGCACCACCTCGCTGTCGATGTGGGCGTTCTCGTCGAAGACGGTCCTCTGTGCGCCGCGCACCCGGGCGAGGCCGGCGTTGGTGGCGACCCAGACGGTGCCATCGGCCGCCACGGCCACGTCGTTGACCCAGGCGTCGGGCAGCAGCGGCGTGCCGTCGAGGCCCTCGCCGTCGAAGCCCAGCCGGCCCGACCACACCACCAGCCGCAGGCGATCGGGGCCGATCACCCCCAGGCCGAGGCCGCGGGCGCCCTTCGCGGTCTTCTCGTACAGCGGCACATACACCGTGCCGTCGGGGCCGAGGGTGGGCGGCCCGGTGCGCAGCTCACCGTCGGCCGCCACGGGCAGCCGGGCGACCTCGCGCAGGGCGCCCTGGCCCGTCGCCGACAGCAGGCGCAGCTCGGGCGCGCGCCGCCGATCAGGCCGCGACACGGCCACCGTCGGCAGCGTCAGGGTGTCGCCGGGCTGACCCTCGGCGGGCGGCGCGTCCGGGGTCGGGGCCTGCGCGGGCGCAGGGCTCGCGCCTGGCAGCGGTGGCAGCGGCGCCGGGGGCGGATCGATCACCGCCACCACCCACACCGCGCCCGCCGCGTCGGCGCGCACGCCGGTCACCCGGCCGGGGCCGCCGATGGGCAGGGGCCACCAGCGCCCGGCCTCGAAGCGCCAGCCCGCGCGCACGCCGTCACTCCAGTACGCCCGACCGGCGCCGTCCCCGGCCAGCTGCGGGGGGGCGTCGCTCGCCTGCAACGACAGCGCGCTGTACCGCCGCAGCAGCCGCCCGCGGGTCATGGTGACCCCCTGGTTGGGATCCGCCCGCCAGGCGGTGC
>JAUHVS010000141.1 GCA_030424955.1 bacterium
CACGTGGGCACCGATCAGCGGGGTCTGCGCCCGCCGGGCGGCGGCGTCGCCGGGCCGCGCCAGGGCCAGCGTCCCGTCCTCGCACAGCCCCGCGACCTGGCCGTCCCGGGCCACCGCCACCGCCCGCAGCCGCAGGGCGCAGCCCGAGGCCGGCAGCGCCTCGCGGGCCAATAACCCGTTGTTTCCAAATGGGATTCTCGGCGGCACCTGCGGCAGCCAGTCGCCGTCCGGCAGGGTCAGCGCCGCCTGCTCATGGCCATCGGCCGCCGACAGCACCCAGGTGCGGTGGGTGCCGCCCCACACCTGCACCGCGGCGCCCGTGGGCCCGACGGCGCCGCCGATGGTGGTCAGCGGCACCGACCACACCACGCGGCCATCGGCGGCCAGCCGGCGCACCGTGCCGTCGCCGCCGCACAGCGACCAGCCAGCGTCGGGCGCGGCGGCCTGCCAGCGGCACGGCTCGCCCCCGGGGGAGCGCAGGTCGGTGCGGGCGATCTCGCGGGCGGGCGCCTGCGCTGAAAAGGCCGCCAACACCCCACGGGCCACCGGATCGGGGCCATCGGCCAGCACGGCGGCGGCCAGCCCCTCGGCCTCGTGCCGATCCCCGCGGGCGGCCGCCTCCACCGCGGCCGCCCGCTGCATCGCGCGGAGCGCCGCGCGGGTCTGCGCCTCGGCCGCCACCGCCCGGTCGCGGGACCGGGCCGTCTGCCACCACCCCACCGCCGCCGTCGCGGCCACGGCCGCCAGGGCCACGCCGCCCACCACCAGCGGCGCCCGCCACGCCTGCCAGGCCCAGCGCGCCCAGTCCGCCAGCCCGTAGCGCAGCGCCTGCACCCGGCGCCCCTCGAACCAGCGCACCAGATCGGCCGCCAGCGCCGCCGCGTCGGGGTAGCGGGCCGCCGGCGTGGGCGCCATCGCGCGGCGCGTGATCGCCTGCAGCGCCCGATCCCCGCCCGCGCCCGCCGCCGCCAGGATCGCCCCCAGGCTCCACACGTCGTGCCGCGGATCGGGCGCGTCCCCCGCCACCTGCTCGGGCGCCGCGAAGCCCGGCGTGCCCCCGCCCGAGGGCTGCACGTCGGGCAGCGCCTGCCAGCGCGCCGCCGCCCACGGGCAGGGCGCGGCCAGCCCCCAGTCCACCACCTGGGTCTCGCCGTGCGGGCCCACCAGCACGTTGCTGGGCTTCAGATCCCGGTGCACCAGGCCGGCCCCGTGGGCGACCCCGACGGCCTCACAGGCGGCGAGCACATGGCGCACCCAGGTCTGGCGGTCCACGCCCTCGGCCAGCCGCTGCCCCAGCGACGCCCCGCGCACCAGCCGCATGGCGTAGAAGGGCCGCCCGTCGGGCAGCCGCCCCTCGTCGTGCACCGCCACCACCCCGGGGTGATCAAGCTGGGCCGTGATGCGCGCCTCGCGCAGCAGCAGCGCCGCCGCCGTGGCCGATCCGCCGCCCGCGGGCAGCAGCTTGAGCGCCACGTCGCGGCCCATGCGCTGGTCCCGCGCCACGTGCACCACGCCCATGCCCCCGCGGGCCACGAAGGCGCCCAGCGCGTAGCGCGGCGCGGTGGGCGCGGCGGCCTCACCGGTCGCCCCGGCGTCGGCGTCCCCGGCTGGCCCCTCTACGGCCCCCGGCTCGCTCCACCCGCCCTGGCTGTCCTCATCCTCGACCATGGGGCGAGCCTACCCACCCCGCGGGCGGTGCGCCGCAGCAACCGGCCCGCGCTGGGGGTCGGGTGGGGGTCGGGCCGCCCACCGCCCGTCAACACACCCCCGGCCGGACTACGGCGGCGCGGTCCGCGCGATGCGGAAGCCAGAGTCGTTCTGGCGATGGGTCGGGGGCCGCGGGATCCGGTCGGCGCTGCGCACCCGGCGCGCCTCCACGCTCCACGACCCACCCCTGAGCGCACGATCCGCCTCCGGGTCGACGGGCCCCAGCGGATCTTCGATCGGGGCCCCACCCGCGCCGTAGACCCGATAGCCGTCGCTCACCCACTCGGCGACGTTGCCCAGCAGATCGTGGTGCCCCCACCCCGTCGGCGCCCGGCTCGCGACCGGGTGCGGCTGGCCACCTGCGAACTCGAGGACCCACCCGAAGTCTTCAGGGCAACCCGGCAGCCCGTCGCAGGGCCGCGCCATCCCAGGCCCATCCTGGGTCGCGTCCCCCTGTGCCGCGTACTCCCACTCTGCCTCCGTTGGCAGCCGGTAGCCGGTGCATGCGAGCCCGACGAACCCGTAGTCCGCGCCGTAGCACCGGGGCAGCCCGGCCAGATCGGAGCGCGCGTTGACATAGTCCACAGCGTCAAACCAGCTCACGCGCTCGACGGGGCAGCTTGGGCCGCAGGCCGGCCCATCCCCCTCTGGTCCAAAGTGCGCCGGGTTATGGCCCATCAGCGCCTGATACTCCGCCTGGCTGACCTCGGTGATCCCCAACAGAAACGCAGCCGTCAGCCGCACGGGGTGAGGGTGCTCGTCGTCCTGCCGCCAGGGCTCATCGAGCGGGCTGCCCATCTGGAACGTCCCGGGTGGCACCCGCAGGAGCGCTGGGGCACACACCCCCTGAGCGCAGCGCTCATCGGGCGCACAGGCCAGGCCGGACGACCCGCAGTTCAGCGGATCAGCCGCCAGCGCCAGGCAGACCTCACCGCTCAACGTGTACCCCAACGGGCACGCGCAGGTGTCACCCGCGCAGGTGCCCCCGACACACGGCCCGCAGCCCACCGGGCCACGGTCCGGCCCGGCGTCGGCTGGAGTGTCCGCCCCAGAACCGGTGGGCACGCAGCCCAGCAGCGCGAGGCCCATCGCCAGCGCCACAGCCGGCTGCCGCCGCCGCGCGCCTGACCCACTCCCTGCCTGCATAGCCTGCTCCGTCTGCCCAATCGCGTCTGCCCGACCGCAGGAGCGTGCGCGATCGCGCGCAGCGCAGCAAGACACCCCCCGGCCGCGGGCGGTGCGCCGCAGCAACCGGCCCGCGCTGGGGGTCGGGTGGGGGTCGGGCCGCCCACCGCCCGTCAACACACCCCCGGCCAGCCCCCCGCCGAAGATGCGCGGGCGAGCGACGGCCTGACGCCCCCGGGTATCATTGCAGCCGTGGTCGCGTTGGGGCGGCCGTGGTAAGGAGCGCCGCGTGAGCGACATCTACCAGCGGAAGCGCGACCACATCGAGATCGCGGCCCACGGCCCCGTGGTGGGCGCCGACCACCGCGGGCTGTTCGATGACGTGCAGCTTGTGCACGACGCGCTGCCCGAGCTCGCGATGCATGAGGTCGACCTGTCGGCCAACCTGCTGGGCCGGCCGCTGCGTGCGCCCCTGATGGTCACCGGCATGACCGGCGGGCCCCCCGAGACCGCGAGCCTCAACGCCGGCCTCGCGCGGCTCTGCCAGGATCTGGGCGTCGCCTTCGGCGTGGGCAGCCAGCGCATCATCACCAAGCAGGCCGACACGCTGGCCAGCTTCCAGGTGCGCGCCGCCGCCCCCGAGGTGGTGCTGCTGGGCAACATCGGCGTGGCCCAGGCCCGCGACATGGGGCCCGCCGCGGTGGCCGAGCTGATGGCCGCCATCGGCGCCGACGCCATGGCGATCCACCTCAACCCCGCGCAGGAGCTCGCCCAGAAGGGCGTGGACGCCGATCGCGACTTCCGCGGCGGGCTGGACGCCATCGCCCGGCTGGTGGACGCCCTCGACGGGCGGGTGCTGGTCAAGGAGTGCGGCAGCGGCCTGTCCCCCCACGCGGTGGCCCGCCTGGCGGCCATCGGCGTGCGCGCGGTGGACGTCAGCGGCACCGGCGGCACCAGCTGGGTGAAGGTCGAGGCCCTGCGCGCCGAGGGCGCCCTGCACGACCTGGGCATGCACTTCCAGGGCTGGGGCATCCCCACCGCCGCCGCGGTGGCGGGCGCCGCCGGGCGCGGGCCGCAGGTGATCGCCAGCGGCGGCATCGACGATCCCCTCAAGGCCGCCAAGGCGCTGGCGCTCGGCGCCGACCTCGCCGGCTGCGCGCGGCCGGTGCTGCAGGCGTGGCTGGCCGAGGGCGAGCCCGGCGCGCGCCGCTTCCTTGAGATGATGATCCAGGGCCTGCGCATGGCGCTGGCGCTGACGGGCAGCCGCACCGTGGGGGCGCTCCGGCAGGCCCCGCGGGTCATCGGCCCGACCCTGCAACGCTGGGTGGACCAGGCGGGCCAGCCCCGCCCGGCCGCCCCTGTCGCTGACCTGCTGGACCGTGGTGCCCCATGACCGACTCTCGCATCCCCGGCTTCTACACCCTGGACCGCGCCGCGCGGCACGCTGAGCTGCAGGCCCGCTTCGGCCTGGACGGCGACGAGCTGGCCACCCTCGATGGCGCCCACGGCCTCGACTTCGCCCGCGCCGACAAGATGGTCGAGAACTGCATCGGCGTGCTGGGCGTGCCCGTGGGCCTGGGGCTCAACCTCACGGTCAACGGCCGCGACTACACGGTGCCGATGGCGGTCGAGGAGCCCAGCATCATCGCCGCCGTCAGCCACGTGGCGAAGCTGGTGCGCCCCCACGGCGGCTTCACCGCCGAGGCCGATGACGGGCTGATGATCACCCAGGTGCAGATCTGCGATCTGGCCGATCCCGAGGCCGCGGCCCAGACCCTGCGCGACGCCCGCGCGCACCTGCTGGCGCGGGCCAACGCGGTGCAGCCCAACATGGCGGCGCGGGGCGGCGGCGCCGTCGACATCGAGGTGCGCGTGTTCGGGGCGCCCTACCCCATGGTGGTGCTGCACCTGCTGGTGGACTGCGTGGACGCCATGGGCGCGAACGCCGTCAACAGCATGGCCGAGGGCGTGGCGCCGCTGGTCGAGGACCTCACGGGCGGGCGGGTGTACCTGCGCATCCTGAGCAACCTGGCCGACCGCCGGCTGGCCCGCGCGGGCTTCTCGCTGCCCGAGTCCGCCCTGGCCGGCAAGGGCTTCACCGGCGCCGAGGTGGCCGAGGGCATCGTGCAGGCGTGGCGCTTCGCCGCGGTGGACCCCTACCGCGCGGCCACCCACAACAAGGGCATCATGAACGGCATCGACGCCGTCGCGGTGGCCACCGGCAACGACTGGCGCGGCATCGAGGCGGGCGCCCACGCCTACGCCGCGCGGGACGGCCAGTACACCTCGCTGACCCGCTTCTGGCGCGACGGCGGCCGGCTGCACGGCCAGATCGAGCTGCCGATGGCCGTGGGCACCGTGGGCGGCAGCACCAAGGTGCACCCCACCATCGCGGTGCTGCGCAAGATCCTGGGCATCGACCGCGCGCAGGAGCTCGCCGGCGTGATGGCGGCGGTGGGCCTGGCGCAGAACATGGGCGCCGTGAAGGCGCTGGCCACCGAGGGCATCCAGCGCGGCCACATGACCCTGCACGCGCGGCAGGTGGCCCTGGCGGCCGGCGCCGAGGATCACCAGGTGGACGAGGTGGCCCGCCGGCTGGTGCAGGCGGGCGAGATCCGCGAGGCCGCAGCCCGCGCCGTGCTCGCCGAGCTGGGGCGCGGCTGATGTCGCGGGCGGCCGCTGGCGCGGCCCCGGGCAAGGTGATCTTGTTTGGCGAGCACGCGGTGGTCTACGGCCGCCCGGCCATCGCCGCCAGCCTGGGCCACGGCCTGGGCGCCACCGTCGAGGCCTTCCCCGGTGGGCCCGAGCTGTCGGTGCCGGGCTGGGGCCTGCACGTGCGCCTCGACCGCCGCGAGAGCGGCTTCGACGCCATCGCCCGCGGGTTCTCGGCGGCCCTGGACGCCGTCGGGCTGACCGACCGCGCCCTCAAGGTCACCGTGGACGGCGAGCTGCCCCCCGGCGTCGGGCTCGGCTCCAGCGCCGCCTTCGCGGTGGCGGTGCTGCGCGCGCTGAGCGAGTTCAAGGGCGCGGCGCTCACGGGCGACGCCCTGCTGCAGGCCGCCCACGCCGTCGAGACGGTGTTCCACGGCACGCCCAGCGGGCTGGATCACACGGTCATCGCCACCGGCGGCTGCCTGCGCTTCGAGCGCACGGCCGAGCCGCGCTTTTGCCGCATCCCCCTGGCCCAGCCGGTGCCCGCCGTGGTGGCCTGGGCCCGGCGGCGCGGCAGCACCCGCCAGGCGGTGAGCGGGCTGCGAGCCCGCCACGACGCGCTACCCGCCCACTACGACCGGCTGTTCGACGCCATCGGCGCCGTCACCGAGGCCGGCGCCACGGCCCTGGCCGAGGGCGACTTCGCCACCCTGGGCGCGCTGTTCGACCTCAACCACGGCTACCTCAACGCCTGCGGCGTGAGCCACGTCGACAACGAGCGCATGGTGGCCATCGCCCGCGAGGCTGGCGCGCTGGGCGCCAAGCTGACGGGCGCCGGGCTCGGCGGGGCGGTGGTGGCCATCACGCCGACCGGCGCGGGCGCGGTGGTCGAGGCCCTGCAGGCCGCGGGCTTCAAGGCCTTCGCCACCCGCCTCGGCACGGGCGCGTGATCCGAAGGCTCGGCGCCCTCGCGCTGCTCGTCGTGGCGCCCCTGGGCCCAGCGGCGGCGGCACCCGGCGAGGCGCCAAAGGCCGCCCCCACCCCGACCGCATCCTCCACCGCCCCCACCCTCGGGCCGCGCCTCGAGGCCGGCTTCGTCACCGGCCAGCGGGTGCCCACGGGGCTCAGCCCAGCGAAGCTGCGGGTCAACGGCGTGCGCGCAGCCCTCGACCACCGCCTGGGCCGGTGGCACCTCACCGCCGGTTATGTGGGCGCGTCCGAGGCCGCCCGGCAAGACACCGTGCCCAGCGCCGACGATCCGGCGGGCGCCCCGCCTGAGCCCACGCCCGCCCCCACCGGGCTCGACGGCTGGGACCACCAGGCCGGCGTGCTCGTGGGCGTCGAGTGGCCCTGGGTGCAGGTGGGCGCCGGCGTGGGCGTGGCCCGCTGGCTGGATCGCGCCGACGGCACCGCCCGCGCGCAGACCGACGTGCGCCCTGCGGGGCGGCTGCGGATCGGGCCCCGCGAGTGGGTGTTCGTGGACGCCGCTTACCTGGATCCGAGCGCCCTGGCCCCCGGCCCGGGGCACGCGCGGATCGGCCTGGGCACGGCCTACGCCAACAGCCACATCTGGATCGGTGGCGCGTGGCGCCCGCAGCAGCGCTGGAGCCCCGCGGTCGCCGGCCGGGTGCCGCTGGACGGCGGGCTGCACCTGATGGTCAGCGCGGTCGTCGACGCCGTGTCACCGGCGGACTGGCTGCTGCTGCAAGGGGGGGTGGGCTACACCTTTGGCAGCCCGCCGCGGCCGCCGCCGAAGGCACGGCCCGCGGGGCCCGCGGGGCCCAACACGGCGCCGCCGCTGCGGCCGGCGTGGCCCGCGCCGGGGCCAGCGCCTGCGGACCGCCCGCCGGGGGATCCGCTGTAGCACGCCGTCGGCGCCCTGCGGGGGGCGGGCGCTCAGCGCGCCTTGAGCTTGGCCTCCTCGGCCTTGATGAGCCGCACGTTCGCCCCGTCCACCGCCGTCAGCGTGACCTTGGCCTGCGTGCCCTTGGGCAGCGGGAGCAGGGCCTTCTCGGTGCCGGTGACGGTGCGCGGGCCATAGAAGAAGTCGTTGAGATCCGCCTTCTTGAAGGTGTAGCCGTGCCGCGCATAGGCCGCGTTGCGCAGCCGCCAGAGGGTCAGCATCGACCAGTGCATGCCCTCGCCGGGCGCCAGGTCGGCGGCCGTCAGCGCCTCGCCCTTGAGCACCTTCGCCAGCACAGGGGCGAAGCTGCCGCGATCCACGTCCTCGTGGAGGCTCAGCCGCCGCGACAGCATGCTGTCGAACAGCTCCTTGGCGCGCCCGCAGAGGGTGTCGGGGCTGTCGACGCCGCCGCAGGCCGCCTCGATGTGCGCCTTGGCCTGCGCGAGGTCCGTGCGCATCAGCTCGGGCTCCCAGTGGGTGCTCGCGTCGGGGTCCAGGGTCAGCGCCTCGGCGGTCGGCGGGCCGCTGTACGCGCTGGTCAGCAGCAGGCCCATGCAGGCGTGGGTCGTCGCGGGCTTCGCCTTGGGCGCCTTGGCCCAGGCGAGACAGTCAGCGGTGGTGGTCGGGGCCGCCAGGGCCACAAGCAGTGCAAACAAGCTGGTCATGAAGGTCCCCTCAGGAGTGGTCGCGCCAGTCTGGCCAGCCGCCCGGGTGGGGTCAACGTCGGCCGGCGGGCGCCGGGCTCACAGCGGGCGGTAGGCCTCGATGAGCAGCGGGGCGAAGCCGAGCTTGCGCCAGAAGCCGTCGGCCAGGCGGTTGCCGGGCGACCAGGTGACCTGCACGTCCGTCAGGCCGCGCAGCTTGAAGCGCCGCAGGCCCGCCGCCACCAGCGCCTCGCCCACGCCCTGCCGGCGGTGGGCGGGGCTCACGGCCACGTCGAAGATCATGCCCACGTCCCGCACGGTGTACACGCCGGCGCGCTGGCCGTGGCCCCCGAGCAGGTAGCCCTTGATGCCGTGGTCGTCGTCGGTGGGCGCCACCACCACCACGCCCTTCGGCGCGTTGATCTGGCGCCGCACGTGCTCGCGGTAGCGCTCCTCGGCGTCGGGCACCGTGGCGTACAGGCGGGCGTCGATGGGGGCGTGGACGGCGATCAGCTCGGTCCAGCAGCGCACGATGTGGGGCACATCGGCGGCGTTCGCGGGCACCACCCGGTGCTGTGCGGTCGCTGGGCTCACGGCCCCGCCACGCAGCGGCGGCAGGTCCCATCGCAGCGCAGGCCCGGGCCGCAGCGGTCGCGGCAGACCCCCGCGTCATCGGCAGCGCAGCGCAGCGGCTCGCAGGCCCCGCAGGCGGCGTCGCAGGCCGTGCCCGGTGGGCAGGCGTCGTCACACGCGCCCCCCTCGCCGGGGGTGCACTGGGTGGGCGCGGGCTCGCAGGCCTCGCAGGCGGCGTCGCAGCGCTCACCGGCCGGGCAGTCGTCGTGGCACAGCCCGAAGGCGGCCCAGCAGGCCCGCGGCTCGCAGGCGGCGCAGGCCGCGTCGCACTGCTGATCGGCAGGGCAGCGATCGGTGCACCGGTCGCCGGCCAGCTGGCAGGGCGTCACCGCCACGGGCACACAGGTGAGGCAAGCCCCGTCGCAGGTCGCCCCGGGCGGGCAGATGTCGAGGCACAGGTCCCCCTGCTGCTGGCAGCGGGGCTGCAGGGGGATGCAGCTGTTGCAGTCGCGATCGCACTCGCTGCCCGGCGGGCAGCCGTCGCGGCACAGATCGCCCACGGTCTCGCAGTGGGGGGCCTCGCAGCCGGCGCAGTCGGGGCTGCACACCAGGCCCGCCGGGCAGCTTGAGGCGCACACCGGCTCGAAGCGCCCCGGATCGGCCACCGGCGTACACACCGCCGGCTCGGGCACGCAGCCGCCGCACCGCGCGTCGCAGACCTGGCCGGCGGGGCAGCGGTCGCGGCACACGCCGTCCTCCAGATCGCAGGCCGTGGGCTCGCAGCGATCGCAGGCCGGCGAGCAGCGCTCGCCCTCGCCGCACAGGTCGCGGCAGGCGCCGGCGTCGGGGGCGCAGGCGCGCACGCAGCCGGCGCACTCGCCGTCGCAGGTGAAGCCGTCGGGGCAGGTGTCCACGCAGGCGCCGCCGGGGCCGTCGCGCTCGCAGCCCACCGGCACGCAGGCGCCGCAGGCGTCATCGCAGCCGAAGCCGGCGGGGCACTGGTCCTGGCAGGCGCCCTGGGCGTCGCGGCTGCACTGGCCGGGCAGCGGCGCGCAGCGATCGCAGGCCGCGGTGCACTCGGTACCCGCCGGGCAGTTGTCGAGGCAGCGGTCGCGGCCCGACGCCTGGCAGCCCTCGAAGGCCGTGGGCAGGCAGCCGTTGCAGCCGGGATCGCAGCGGCTGCCGGCGGGACACTCGTCGACGCACTGATCGCCGTCGCGGGTGCAGCGGCCCTGCAGACACTGGGTGCAGGTGGCGTCGCACACCATGCCCACGGGGCAGTAGTCGAAGCAGCCCGGGCCGTCCAGGCTCTGCCAGCAGCCGCTGCCCGGCGGGGGCACGCACCCCTGGCAGGTGGGATCGCACACCAGGGGCGCGGCGCAGCCGTCGATGCACACGCCGTCGGCCTCGAAGCGCCGGCAGGGCCAGCCCGGCACCGGCTCACAGGCGGCGCAGGCCGCGTCGCACCGCTGCCCGACCGGGCAGGCGTCCTCGCAGCGATCGGCGGCGGGGCGGCAGGGGCCCATGCCCTGATCGGGGCCGGCGTCCATTGGGCCGGCGTCGTCATCCCCGGCGTCGAGGGGCAGGCGCTGGTCCACGGGCCCGCGATCGGGCACCCCGTCGTCGCGCACCGGCAAGGCGTCGCCGCTGGCGCCGTCCTGGGTGCGCGCCGCGTCGGCGACGACCCGGGGTGGCACGCCGTCGCTACAGGCCCCCAGCAGCGCGAGCGCCGACCCGATCAACAGCCACAAGCCCCCGCGCAGCGCGTGTGACACGCGCCCGCCGGGCGCCCGCCGCGCCGTGCGTGTTGTGTGCGACCCCATCATGCCCCCGCTGGCTCGGCCGCTGTATACGCTGACACCCGCAGCGCGCGCCAGCACAGGACCCGACGGCGCGCCCCGCCGCCCGTGGCCCGCCCGCTCATGGCCCCACCGGCTGCCAGCACGCCCCGTCCCCCTGCCCGTTCACCCGGCAGCTCAGCCCGGGGGGGCAGTCGGCGTCGCCGACGCACGGCGGGGCGCAGCGCCCGTCGGCCGTGAAGGGGTCGCGATCGGGATCGACACAGCGA
>JAUHVS010000142.1 GCA_030424955.1 bacterium
AGGTCGTGACCTACGGCCTCACGGACGAGGGCCGCTACTTCATCCGCAGCCGCACGCAGAGCCTGTTGACCCAGGCCGAGCGCGACAAGGTCAAGGCCGCGGTCGTCGCCCAGTTCGGTGAGCCGAAGCTGTGGGACGACAGCGACGAGACCGGCGAAGAGATTCGGGTGCGCTTCGACGCCCCGAAGAGCGAGGCCGACCTCATGAAGGCGCTCGTGACCGCTGGCTTCGCCGAGGGTGGCAGCGTGGGCAAGCAGACCGAGGGGGCCAACCCGGTCTACCTGCTGCGCCTGCCGGGGGTGCGCAGCCGGATCATCACGAACCTGAAGGCCAAGTTCGGCCCCAAGTTCAAGTCCATCGACCGTCTCGAGTCCGTGGGCTCGGCCGTCGGCAAGCAGATGCGCAACCAGGGGATCCTGGCGGTGCTCTACGCCCTCATCGGCATCCTGCTCTACATCAGCTTCCGGTTCGACCTGCGCTACAGCCCCGGCGCTGTGCTGGCCTTGATGCACGACGTCAGCATCACCATCGGCATCTTCAGCCTCACGGGCATGGAGTTCAACCTGCCGATCATCGCGGCGCTGCTGGCCATCGTGGGCTACTCCCTCAACGACACCATCGTGGTCTACGACCGCATCCGCGAGTCGCTGGAAGAGGGCCTGGGCGCGACGCTGACAGACAGCATCAACATCAGCATCTCGGACTGCCTCTCCCGGACGGTGCTGACCTCGGTCACCACCTTCCTGGCGGTGCTCGCCATCTACGTGTTCGGTGGGGGCATCATCCAGAACTTCGCCTTCGCGATGCTGGTGGGTGTGGTGGTCGGGACCTACTCGTCCATCTACGTCGCCAGCCCGGCCGTGCTGGGCATGGACGGCTACCTCAAGCGCCGCGCCCAGGCGGCCGGCGCCTGAGCGCCTGGTGACCCGACGCCGACGTCGGGTCCGCGCCGCGGATCTCGCCCGACCCAACGCTCGCAAGACGCTGCCCGCCCTGGGCGCTGTGATCGTCGCGCTGAGCCTGCTGCTCCTCTACAAAGTCAACGTAGGCGACGACGCCACCGATCTGTTGGTGGCGCTGGGCATGGACCCGGCGCTGACCCTGCCTCAGACCGTCAGCGACCAGAGCCCGGTCGGGGTGGTGGCCGAAGGGGCGATCGCCGCGCTGGCGGCCCTCGCGCGGGACGCCCAGGCTGCCTGCCCCGTCCCGCCGCCGGCCGTCGGGCGCCTCACCACCTGGCTGGCCGTTGAGCCCAGCGGGCGGCTGCGCTGGCTCGAGGCCGGCGCCGATCCGGGGGCGAGCGTGCCGCCCGGCGTGGCTGCCTGCGTTCAGCGCTTCTTGGCAGATCGAGGGACCATCGCACCGCTCGCCGGTGAGGCGCGGGTGCGCCTGATGATCCCGGTGCTGTCGATGCCATCCACCCCCTAAGGAGACCGTCTGATGCCGCGACTGCGAGGCCCTGTGCTGATCAAGCCGGAGGGCGAGACCGGTTGGCCCCTGATCAACGAGCACCTGTTTGGCGACTCAGGCACCGGCGGGAACAACGTGACCGTTCGGCCCGAGGTGCTGCCCATCGACTGGGCCCAGATCATGGGGCGGGACGCGCCCCGGACCCTGGAGATCGGGTTCAACCGGGGCAAGTTCCTGATGGAGTTGGCGCAGCGCTGGCCGGATCACGACCACATCGGCATCGAGATCCGGCGCCGCTTCTGCTGGCGCTTCGCGAACATCTGGGGACCGGACCCGGACGCCCCGCGCAACGTGCGGGTGGTGTGGGCCGACGCGAAGCGGGTGGTGTCTGACCTGTTCCCCCCGGGGAGCCTGCAGGCGGTGTTCGTGAACTTCCCGGACCCGTGGTGGAAGCGCCGTCACGAGAAGCGCCGGCTCATCCAGCCCGACTTCGCGCTTGAGCTGCAGACCCAGCTGGCGGTCGGGGGCGAGGTGTGGGTCAAGTCCGACGTGGCCGACATCGCGGCCGAGATTGACGCCGCGCTGGCCGCGGCGCCCGGCTTTGAGGGCCCGACACCCTTCGGTGAGGCCGATCTGCCGCTCACGTACCGCGAGGTGAAGTGTGTGGCGGCGGGGATGCCGATCTACCGCTTCCGGTATCGCCGCGTGGCGCTGCCGGAAGGGGCGTCGCCTCTGGCTTCGGCGAGCGCGCCCGCCAGCGAGGCGCCGCCCGAAGGCTGACCGCCGGGACGGGCGCCATCGCGGCCCGCGGGGGTCGCGGTGGGCCGCTGGGTCGAGTCCGCCGTGCGGTCGTGATTGGTGGCCAGCGCGCCCTCAGTCGACCACGAAGACCTGGAGGTCCCGCACGGGCGTGCCGGCAAAGGCCCGGAGTCCCGTCAGCGACGCGACCTCGAGGCAGAAGAACACGCCAGCGACGATGAAGAGCCGATCCGCCCGCGGTCGGCCACGGAAGACGGTCAGGAGCGTCAACACGGCGAACAGCGCGTTCACCAGCGTGATGGCCCAGAACAGGCGCCCGTCGACGGTCAACCCAACCCCATACAGTGGGCCCAACGCGGTCATGCTTCCTCGGGCAGGAGCGGGCGCAACAGGTCGTGCAGGTTGAAGTAGTTGATCACGAAGTGGGCCACGGCGGGGGCCACGAGGGAGCCACGCCACTCAAAGAGCCCACCAAAGGCGAAGCCCATGGCGACCGCCATGACGGGCCACGGGAGGCGGCTGCGGGTGTTGGGCAGGTGCAGCAGACCAAAGGCCACCGACACCGCCACTAGCCCAATGCGCGGCTGCAGGAACCCGCGAAAGAATAGCTCTTCGGCCAGCGCGCTCATCAGGGCGAGCCCGAAGGCGTCCTTGGGCTCCAGGGGGGCGAGCATCTCGCGGAAGTCGGCGTCCAGGCGCTGCGCCCAGCGGACGGACCGGGTCAGCCAGCGGCTGGTGAGCACCGCCGCCACGCCCACAGCGAGCCCGAGCGCCAGATCCACGGCGAGTGACGCCTGGCCGAGCGCAGGGCCACCGAGCGCGCCGAGGCTGGTCCCCAAGGCCAACTGCAGCAGCACGGTGGCGCCCACCGAGGCGACGTAGATGAGGAGCAGGTTCTGGGCCATGGCAGGGCCCATGGTAGCAGCGTGCCGGCGCCGGTGCACCGACTGCGGTGGTCCCGCAGGGGCCGCTGAGCAGGGGCCTGGGGGCCGTGGTCCGCATGCCCCCTCGCATGTCCCCCCGGCGTGGTGAGGCACATGGGTCCGCCGGTCGCCGGTCTCAGGGTATGCTGTGGGTATGCGCTGGACACCCGACCCGTCCCTGCACCGCCGCTGCCTGCGCCGCGGGTGCGCCCTGGTCGCCGCGCTGGCGCTGTCCGCCTGCGTGGTGGACCCGCCTGCCGGCCAGGACGTCGCGATGGACGGTGGCTTGGACATGATGGCCCCGGCGGGCGACCACGACGTCGGGCCCGCAGCGCCACAGCCGCCCTGCGTGGAGGACCGCTTCGGGCCCAGCACCCCTGAGCTGCCCGCAGCAGCGCTGGCCGCGGGCGAGTACCCCGACCTGGTGCTGTGCCCGGGCCAGGCCGACACGTTCAGCATCGAGGCCGCCCCAGGTCAGACCATCGCCGTGTGGATCGAGGCCGACCGGTCGGTGTCGGCCACCCTGGGTGAGGGGTCGCTGGGCGTCGGGCGGGCGCTCGGCGGCTCGGCCAGGGCGGGCGTCACCGCCGCGCGGCTGACGGTCACGGGGGAGGGGCTGACGCCCTACCGGCTGCGGATCGCGGCGTATACGGCGGCGGCCACCTGCGAGGACGCCGATGAGGCCTCGGGGAGGCCGACGGACCTGGCGCCCGACGGGGTGCGCCGCCGCGCCCTGTGCCGCCCAGGCGACGTGGACTGGTGGCGGCTGACCTCGCCGGTCGCCGATGCGCCGGGCGAGTGGCAGGTGCGGGTCCTGGCCGGCGAGGGCATGTGGGTGGATGTCTTGCACGGGCCGCCCGCGGGCGATGTGCCGACGGCCCCCGGCCTGGAGGCGCCCGGGCTGTCGGGCGCCGTTCGGGTGGCCCATGCCTGGGTCGCGCCAGGCGAGGAGGTGCGGCTGAGCGCCCCGGGCGCGCCCGAGGGGGCGCACTGGCTGAGAGTCGCTGGCCCTGGGATCAGCAGCTACGAGGTCACCGTGCGCCAGGGCGAGCTCGCGCCCCCAGGCCCTGTCGCTGAGCCGCGCGGGCCGACGCTGTGGTCGCCTGCGCCCTCGCCACCGATGGCGCCCGCGCGCTGGGCGCCGGCGGCGGGGCTGACGGTGATGTGGCGGTCGCCCGATGACGCGGTCGTCTGGGCGGTGGGCCGCACGGACGCCGAGGGTCGTCTGCCGTGGGCGGGGGTCGCCGTCGATCACCTCTGGGCGGTCGCCGAGGCGTGGGGGGCGGGCCACCGCGTCAGCGTCGGGGCCGGGGCCGAGGATGAGCGCCCTTGGGCGGTGCCCATCGAGCCTCGGGGCGACGGCGACTGGCAGGTGCAGCCCACCGATCCCGCGGCGCCCGCTGTGTCGGTGGCGGTGGTGGCCGCGGCGGGCATCGCGGCGGCGGCCGAGTGGCTGCCGCCCGCGGCGCCCATCGGGGATCCCACGCCCTTGCACATCACGTGGCGGCCGGCTGGATCGGCGGCGTGCGGCTCGTGCTTCCGGCCATCGGCGGTCGCGCGGCCGCGCATCGACCTGTCGGGGCGACCGAGCGATCCCGACGAGGGAGACGTGGACGTGATCCGGCACGAGGTCGGGCACTTCGTCGCGGCGCTGTACGCAGCCGACACGAGCCCCGGCGGTCGTCACGACGGCACCGCGGTCGACCCTCAGCTGGCGTGGTCCGAGGGCTTCGCCACCTTCTTCGCGTCCTTCATCAGCGGCGATCCTGAGCAGCGCGATTGGCGCCTGACCGGCACCCGCCTGATCAACCTGGAGCAGCCCGAGCACCCCGACGCGCAGGGGCCGTGGGCAGCGCCCTGGGGGGCCGTGTCGGATCACCTCGTGGCGGCGACGCTCTGGGACCTGCTGGATGACACGCCGGACGAGGACCCGGCGCGCCTGACGCCCGACCAGCTCTTCGGGCCCCTGTGGCGGGGCCTGTCAGGCGCGAGCGCCGGGGGCGCCAGCCCTGGGGTCGACCTGCTCGACTACCTGGGCGCGCTGGCCTGCGACGACGCCGCGGACGCCGCGGCCTGGGGGGCGAGCGTCGTGTGGACGCCCGAGGGCGACGGGGCGTGCCGGCAGAAGGCCGGGGTGATCGCCGCAGAGGCCGCGCCGGGTGTCACGGGCCGGCTCTGGCCCGCCACCGGTCGTGGGGTCGTCTGGGTCAGCCGTTGAAGCGCACGTCGGGGGCTGTGGTGCCCGACACGTGGGCATACAGGCGGGCGATGGACTCTGGCTCGCCCAAGACGATCAGGGTCATGCCGCTCTCGAGCACGAAGTCGGGCGCAGGGTTGAACTCGTAGCGCTTGCCGTCGGCCAGCAGCACGCTCAGCACGAGCACCTGGGACACCTGCCGGATGCCTGACTTCGCGAGGGTGCGGCCATGAACCGGCGTGTGGACGGGGAGCAGGCACTCCTCGACGCTCAGGGTGCGGTCGCTGTCGCGGACGATGAGGTCGATGAAGCCCACCACGTTGGGGCGGAGCAGCTCGTGGGCCATGCGCCGGCCGCCGATGTGGTTCGGGCTGACGATGGCGTTGGCGCCGGCGCGCTCCAGCTTGGCGCGGGCCCGGTCGTCGATGGCTCGGCTGACGATGCGGACGGACTTGCCCGCAAGCTGGCGGGCCGTCACCACCACGAACAGGTTGTCGCGGTCACTGTGCAGGGTGGCGATGATGCCCTTGGCGCGGTGCAGCCCAGCTTCGATCAGCAGCTCATCCTCGGTGGCGTCGCCCATCAGCCCGATGAACCGGTCGGAGCCCACGCGGCGGGCGAGGTAGTCGAGGTGTTCCGCGTCGCGCTCCAGCACCACCACCTGCCGGCCCTCGGCGAGCAGCTCCTCGGCGACGCTGCGGCCGGTCTCGCCCGCGCCGCAGATAATGTAGTGATCGGAGAGTCGATCCAGGGCCTTGCGCATGCGGCGCCTCCAGAGGGTGTGCCCCAGCTCGCCATCCAGGATGAACGTGGCGAGGGTGGTGAAGAAGTACAGCACCACGCCGAAGCCCGTCACCAGCAGCACGAGCGTGAAGAGGCGGCCGTTGGGCGTCAGCGAGACGGGCAGGGTCTCGTTGTAGCCCACGGTGGTGATCGTGATGAGCACCATGTACAGGCACTCGAACAGCGACCAGGTGCCGTTGCCCAGGGACCAGTAGCCGAAGACACCGAAGCCGATGACCGTGGCCAGGGCCCCCGATGAGAAGGCCAGCCGTCGGAAGATGCTGAGCGACTCATCGCGGAGCGCGGCATAGATTCGCCCTGCGTGGGGCGTCAGCCGCTGGTTGCCAGCCACTCGAGGTACCGGTGGATCTTCTCGTCCGTCCAGGGATGCACGCTCACGAAGCGCAGCCGCAGGTTGCCCTCGCGATCCACCACGTAGGTCTCGGGCAGCTTGGCGGTGCCGTAGGTGCGCGCGAAGCGCTGGTCGGGGTCGAGGCCGATGGTCATCTTCGGGATCTTGCCGCCGAAGAAGGTGTTGATGTCGGCCCAGCTCTCGTCCGAAGAGACCGCCAGGATCTCGAAGTTGACGTGCTTCATCTTCTCCGTGAGGGCCTGCAGATCCGGCAGCTCCTCTCGGCAGGGCGGACACCAGGTCGCCCAGAAGTTGACGAACACCACCTTGCCCCGCAGATCGCTGAGCTTGAGGGTGCGGCCGTCCTGCAAGGTCACAGAGATGTCCGGCGCGGGCCCTTCAGCGACCTCGACGCGATCCATCTGGGCGGCGAGCTGAGCCTCACGGCTCGGCCGGGACGCGGCCAGATGTACGCGGGCCGTCAGCCCGATGGCCAGCAGGGCCCCGAAGAGCAACAGCCAGCGGGCCAACGTCTCGGAGGGCTGTGGAGTCTTCATGGTCGCTCTGGGTGCGTCACCGTGCACGAGGGAGTCGCAGGAACGCCCTTTGAAGTCAAGGGGCTCAGCCGGCGCGTCGTCGCCAGCGCCGGCATGGGCAGGGGGCCCCATCGGCCGATGTCTCCGGGCCACGTAGACCGCAGGGCGGCTGACCGATGAGGTGGGGTGAGGGCAGGCGGGGCCTGGCACGCGCTCGATGGGCGCCAGGCGTCGGCTGGGAGGTGGATCGCGGCGCCGCCGGCGGCGGCGCCCGCCGGCCCCTGGGGGCAGGCGGGGCGGGCCCGGGCGGGCCCGTCGATCACTTCTTCTTGGCGAGGGCCTCGTCGATGAGCTTCTCGAAGCTCGGGTAGGGCTGCGCGCCGCGCAGCTTGCGCCCGTTGATGAAGAAGGTGGGCGTGCCGCTCGCGCCGTGCTTGCGGGCCTCGGCCATGTCGGCGTCGACCTGCGCCTTGTACTTGTTGCTGTCGAGGTCGGCCTTGAAGGTGCTCAAGTTGAGGCCGAGCTCCTGGGCGTAGCGCTCAAGGTCAGTCCGCTTGAGGGCGCGCTGGTTCTTGAACAGCATGTCGTGCATCTCCCAGAACTTGCCCTGGGCGTGGGCCGCCAGCGCCGCCTCGGAGGCGAGGGGGGCGTCCTTGTGGAAGCTCAGGGGGTTGTGCTTGAAGACGATCTTCACCTTGTCGCCGTACTTGTCCTGCACCTGCTTGAGGGTCGGGTTCACCCGGCCGCAGAAGGGGCACTGGAAGTCCGAGAACTCCACGATGGTCACCACGGCGTCCTTGCCACCCTTGGCGGCGTCCTCGGGGTTGACCTTCACGGGGTAGATCGTGGTGTCGTCCTGGGCCGGGGCCGCGGCAGGCGCGGAGGGCTTGGTGGCGCCGTTCTTGATGATCTCGGCGTACACCGCGGACTTCGCGGTGCCCTTGGCGACCAGGCCCTCAGCGACCTTCAGCTGGCTGTCGATGAGCGCCTCGAAGCTGGCCTGGGGCTGCGCGCCCACGAGCTTGCGGCCGTTGATGAAGAAGTTCGGCGTCCCGCCAGCGCCGATCTGACGCGCGAGGTCCATGTCAGCCTTGACCTGAGCCTTGAACTTGCCGCCGTCGAGGGCCGCCGCGAACTTGCTCATGTCGAGGCCAATCTCCTTGGCGTAGCTGTCGAGGTTCTCGCGCTTGAGCGCCTTCTGGTTGGCGAAGAGCTTGTCGTGCATCTCCCAGAACTTGCCCTGCTCGCCGGCGGCGAGGGCCGCCTCGGAGGCCAGGGGGGCCTCCTTGTGGAAGGGCAGGGGGTTGTGCTTGAAGACCACGCGGATCTTGTCGCCGTACTTCTTGGTCAGGCCGTCGATGGTGGGGTTGACCCGCGAGCAGAAGGGGCACTGGAAGTCCGAGAACTCGATGATGGTGATGAGGGCGTCGTTGGGGCCCTTCACCGCGTCCGCGGCGTTGACCGGCACCTTGTAGGTGGTGGTGTCCTGGGCGCGGGGGTTGCGCTTGCTCGGCGCGGGCGCCGCCGCCTTGGTCAGGCCCTTCTCGGTGACCTTGGCGTAGATCTGACCGCGGGGCGTGCCCTTGCTGATCAGGTCCTTGGCCTTCTTGATCTCCTCGTCGATGACGCTCTTGAAGGCCTCAAAGGGGCGGGCGCCGGTGATCTGGCGGCCGTTGACGAAGAAGTTGGGCGTCCCGCGGGCGCCGAACTGCTGGGCGATCTTCTGGTTGGCCTGGATGACCGCCTTGAACTTGCCGCTGTCCATGTCGCTCTTGAACTTGGCCATGTCCAGGCCGAGCTCCTGGGCGTAGCCCTCGAGCTGCTCGCGGCCGAGGGCCTTCTGGTTGGCGAAGAGCTTGTCGTGCATCTCCCAGAACTTGCCCTGCTCGCCGGCGGCGAGGGCCGCCTCGGAGGCCGGCATCGCGTCCTTGTGGAAGGGCAGGGGGTTGTGCATGAAGACGATGCGGACGTCGTCCTTATAGGTGTCCATGATCTGCTTCACCGTGGGGCCAACCCGGTTGCAGAAGGGGCACTGGAACTCGCTGAACTCGAGGATGGTGACGAGGGGCTCGCTGCCACCCTTCGCGTAGGCCTTCGGGTCCACGGGGATCTTGTAGACGGTGCTGTCGCTGGGGCCGTTGTTGCCGGCGGGCTTGGCGGCCGGGGCCTTGAAGTTGGCCTTCACGCGGGCCGCGTACACGGCGTTCTTGGCGGTGCCGGCCTTGATCAGGGCCTCCGCCGCCGTGATCTCCTCGTCGATGACCGCGGTGAAGCGATCGAGGGGCTGGGCGCCGGCGAGCTGCTTGCCGTTGATGAGGAAGTTGGGCGTGCCCCGGGCGCCGACCTTGGCCGCGAGGGCCATGTCCGCGTCGATGGCCTTCTGCATGCCCTCGGCGTCCTTCTTGAGCTGGTCCAGGTTGAGGCCCAGCTCCTTGGCGTAGCCGTCGAGGTTCTCGGCCTTGAGGGCGCGCTGGTTCTCGAAGAGCTTGTCGTGCATCTCCCAGAACTTGCCCTGCTTGCCGGCGGCGAGGGCGTACTTCGACGCGAGAGGCGCGTCCTTGTGGAAGGGCAGCGGGTTGTGCTTGAAGGCCACCCGCACCTTGTCGCCGTACTTGTCCTTGATCTGCTTGAGGGTCGGGTTGACCCGGCTGCAGAAGGGGCATTGGAAGTCGGAGAACTCGATGATGGTGACGAGGGCGTCGGCGCCGCCGCCCTTGGTGTAGCTGTCACCCACGGGGATGAGGTCGCTGTCGCCGACGGCGGCCTTGGCGGCCGTGGCCCCCGCGGCGGCCTTGTCGGCGGCCGGCGCGCTCGCCGGGGTGCCGCCCTTGTTGCAGGCGGTCATGAATGCGCCCAGGCCAAAGGCCATGAGCACGGGGAGGAGGATACGCTTGTTCATGAGGTCCCTATCCGTTTTGACGGTGAGTTCAGTGATCGAAACACCCCACACTCAGCGCGAGGGCTGAGCGAGACGGCATCGGCGCGGTGAGGTGACGCGTCGACCGCCACTCGGTGGCGACAGGTGGTGCGCCTCGAGGGGCGCGCTCACCGTCGCGGGGGCGGCGGATCGAGCGAAGGGTCGATGGACTGAGCGCTGGCGACGACCGGGCGGACCCAGGTCGCAGGCCAGGTGCTCTGGCGTTGGGCCGGCTGAACGGCCGTGCTGGGTAGCGTGGCGCCGCCGATGGATGCAGGGCTGGCGCCCTGCCGATCGTCGGGACCACAGTCGAAGGCCTGGTCGAGGCAGCGGGGGCCCGCAG
Organism: bacterium; assembly: GCA_030424955.1. Lineage (GTDB taxonomy): Bacteria > Myxococcota_A > Bradymonadia > UBA7976 > UBA1532 > JACKDL01. Next base: position 10,221 of record JAUHVS010000142.1, read on the forward strand.
GCGCAGGCATCTCGAGGCGGGCGGGGGCGTCGACGCAGCCGTCGCCGGGCGTCGCGCTGCAGAGCGCGATCGCGTCTTCTGGATCGGTGTCGTCGACGGACGCCGGGCTGTCTTCGCCGCAGTCATCGCCGCAGGCGGGCTCAAAGCCATCCGTCCACGGCGCGACCAACGTGCCATCGGCGCGAAGACACGTACCCGTCGCGCTGGCCGCGAAGGACGGCAGCGCCGGTAGGAGCCCCAGGAGGGCAATGGTCAGCCAGGGCAGGAAGCGCACCCGCACCCCGTCATCACGTCTTCAAAGGTCCGCATGCCTATCACCCCGGACCCGCACCCGTCAACGGGCGCGGCCGTCGAGGGCTGGCGGCTGCGCGTCGGGCTGGCGTAAGGTCGTCCAGCCGTGCAGGAGGCTCGCGTTGGCATCACTCCCTCCATCATTCCG
>JAUHVS010000143.1 GCA_030424955.1 bacterium
GCTGCCGTTGGGGAAGTAGCGCTGTCTGCGTGCCATGCCCGGGCGCGCCCGCTCGCCGTCGCGTCACGGATCTATCGGACACTCAGCGCGGGTGTTGATCAGCCGCCGGTCGATTATCGAAAAACGCCCGCTGACAGCCGCTGCCTCGGCGCAGCCCGCGCCGAGGCGGTCAGCCGACGCTCACATCGCGACGCCCGCCACCGGCCCATCCACCGGCAGGCGCAGGGTGAAGGTCGTGCCCACGCCCGGCTCGCTCTCGACCTGCACCGTCCCGCCATGTAGCTCCATCACCCGCTTGGCGATGGGCAGCCCCAGGCCCGCCGCGCCGGGCTTGCCACCGCCCGGCATGTCCTTGCTGCGGTAGTACCGGTCGAAGATGTGCGGCAGGATCTCGCCGTCGATGCCCACCCCCGTATCCGCCACCGTCAGCGTAATCCAGCCGGCCTCAGGCGGCGCCACCGACAAGCGCACGGCGCCCCCCGCCGAGGTGTGCCGCAGCGCGTTGTCCGCCAGGTTGATGAGCGCCCGCTCCAGCCACGCGATGTCGCCGTTGACGGCCGGTAGGCCCCGCGGGGTGTGCGCCGAGAGCTCGACGCCCGCCTCGTTGGCCTTCAGCGCCAGCTTCTGCCGCACGTCCTGCACCAGCTCGCACAGCCGGAACCGCTCCAGCCTCGGCTGAATCGCCCCCGCGTCCAGGCAGGCCACGTCGAACAGGTCCTCCACCAGCCGGGTGAGCCGGTCGCAGTTCTTCTCGGCGATCTGCAGGTAGCGCCGGCGCGCCGCCGGGGTGAGCTCGGCGTCCATGAGCAGCAGCGTCTCAAGGTAGCCCTTCAGCGAGGCGAGCGGCGTCCGCAGGTCATGGCTGACGTTCGCCATCAGCTCCCGGCGCAGCCGGTCCAGCCCCGCCAGCCGCGCCAGCTGCTCGCGCTCCATCGCGTGGCGGGCCTCAGCCTCGGAGAGCGCCACCAGGTCCTGCTCGATGTAGTCGCGGAACTGCGCCAGCAGCTGGCCGAAGGCCGGCGCGAACTCATGGGCCTCGTCGCTCGCGACACACAGGGTGCCAAACAGCTGCCCATCGGGGCGGCGGATGGGCATGCCCAGGTAGCTCCGCGCCGATCCCTCAGGCCGATCCCGCCACTCGGGATCTGCGAGGCTGTCATTGACCTGCACCGCCGCCCGCACCTCGATGACCTTGCGGCAGAACCGCAGGGGCTCCAGGCGCACCCGCAGCCCCCGCGGGGTGTCCTCACCGCACGACACGCACACCTCGAGCTTGTCGGGGTACAGCCGCATCACATAGCCCGACGGCACCCCCATGATGCCCGTCAGCAGGTCGACCGCGCGCTGCCACTTGTCGAGGACCTCGGCGGGGATCGCGGCGCCCAGGGGCAAGGCTGCCTCGGTCGCGAGGTCGGTCGACTCAGCGGGGGCGGTCGGGGGCGCGATCATGGCGGGCTCTCCTGCAGCGGACCCCCCGACAACGTCCGCCGGGGGCCCCAGGTTACCGCGCGGGGAACCGGCGCAGAAGCCGCCCCACCCCTCGGCGACGGCGCCTGGCGATCGGGACGCCCAAAGGCCCCACGCCCCCACGCGCTGATCCCCAGACGCCGTGGAGGCCAGCGCGGCCACCCGTCGCGCCCCTTGTCGCCCTGCCCGGCGCACCCTACCGTCGCGCCATGAAGACCGCGTTTGTCCTCTCCGGCGGCGGCAGCCTGGGCGCCGTGCACGTCGGCATGCTGCAGGCCCTGACCGCCGCGGGCGTCCGCCCAGACCTGGTGGTGGGCACCTCGGTGGGCGCGCTCAACGGCGTGTTCTATGCCCACGATCCCACCCCCGCGGGGGTCGCCGCCCTGGCCAACATCTGGCGGCGGCTGCGCACCTGGGACGTGTTCCCCATCGACCTGTGGCAGGCCATGCGCGCCGCCACGGGCCGCAGCGATCACCTCATCAGCGATCGCGGCCTGCGCAAGATCATCGAGACCCACCTGCCCATCGAGCGGCTGGAGCAGACCCGCGTCCCCGTGCGCGTCGTGGCCACCGGCCTCGACAGCGGGCGCGAGCTGGTCTTCGCCGATGGCCTCGCGGCCGACCGCGTCGCGGCCAGCGCGGCCATCCCCGGCGTGTTCCCGCCGGTGGACATCGGCCCGGAGCGCGCCATCGACGGCGGCGTCATCAACAACAGCCCGCTCACCGTCGCCGCCCGCGAGGGCTGCGAGCGGGTGGTGGTGCTGACCACCAGCCTCACCTGCCGCCGCGCCCGCGCCACCCCCCTGCCCGCGCTGGGCGTCACCCTGCAGGCGCTGAACCTGCTCATCGGCCGGCAGCTCATCGCCGACGTGCGCCAGCTGCGCGACCGGGTCGACATTCGGGTGGTACCGCCGCTGTGCCCGCTGCCCGTGCTGCCCAGCGACTTCTCGCAGAGCCGGAGACTGATGGACGCCTCCCGCGCCCTCACCGAGCGCTGGCTGGCCGACGGCGGGCTGGCCGAGACGCTGCCGCACCCCGACTTCGAGGCCGAGACCTGCCTGCTCGCGACCTGCGATCCCCCCGAGCAGGCCCAGCAGGCCGCGCCCTGACGCGGCCTGCCGAGGCCCGCAGGCTCAGCAGCAGCCGCCGCCAGACGGCTTCGGGGCGCAGCAGCCCCCGCCCGTGGGCGCCGGCGCCGCCACGGGCAGCGTGCCCCGCGCCACGCCAAGCTGCCGGGCCGCCAGGGTCGGATCGCACGGGAACGCGCCGAAGTGGGTGTCGCCACCCGTCACCGTGAAGTGGGCCGCGAAGCGGGTCTCGCCCAGCATCCGCGCCGTGTTGCGGCACACGCGCTCCGGCCGGCCGGCCTCGAACACGTGGTGGTCATCGAGCACGAACAGCCGGTCCCCCGCTGTACCGGCATAGGTGGCCACGTCCCCGTAGTCCTCGCAGCCCACGTCGGCGCCGGCCAGGTTGAAGAGCCGGTAGGTCACCGACTCGAAGCGCGCCGCGCCGACCTTGGCCAGCACCTCCGCGCTCAGGATCTCGATGGGGCTGCGCTCCACCACCCGCGGCTCCGCGAAGCCCACCTGCCGGGCCAGCTGCTCGAAGTCGGGGGTGTACATGGCGCCGCCCAGGCACTCGCCGTGCAGCACGGGGTCGAAGGCCACCGCCTCGGGCAGGCGGCGATCCACGACCACGTCGCTCAAGTAGAACTCGCCGCCCGGCTTGAGCACCCGCAGCGCCTCGGCCAGCACCTGGTCCTTGCGCGGGCTCAGGTTGACCACGCAGTTGCTCACGATGACGTCGACGCTGTCGTCGGCCAGGAACGACAGATCCTCGATGTAGCCCTGGTGAAGCTCGACGTTGGGCGTGCTGTACCCGAAGCGGTCCATGTGCCAGCCCAGGGTGTCGCGGGCCACGGCGAGCTGAGCCTCGGTCATGTCGACGCCGATGACCTTCCCCGTCGGCCCGACCAGCTGCGCGATCACGTAGACGTCGCGGCCCGCGCCGCAGCCCAGGTCGAGCACCGTCATGCCCTCGAGCACCTCGGGCACGGGGAAGCCGCAGCCGTAGAACTTGCGCAGCACCTCGTCGTGCACGTTGGCCAGGGCCTGCGCCACGTGCGGCGGGGGGGCCCCGGCGGCGCAGCAGGCGTTGGTCTTCAGGTCGGCCGTCTCGGAGAGCACGCGGCCGTAGTAGTCCTTCACCCAGGCGTGGAACTCGGGATCGGTGGGCATGATCAGCTCCTCAGCAGTGCATTAATCGCAATACTACGATGAGCCGCCCGCCGCACGCTTTTCCTACCGGCTGGCGGTCGGCGCAGCCGCGGCGCCCGGGCCGGCCTTCAGCCGCGCGATGAGCAGCGTGCGCAGATCGTCGCCTGCCACCAGCGCGCTCAGCCCGGGCGCCTCCCGGGTGAGGAAGGCGAGGTTGTCCTCCAGGCCCATCAGCAGGAAGTCGTTGATGGCCACGACGTAAGTCGCGGCGGGATCCAGCGGCCGCCCGCCCACGGTCCAGGCGCCCGCCACCCCGCCCACCCCCGAGGTCTGCAGCCAGCCGCCCTTGCCCAGGTTGGCCTGCCCGGCGTCGAGCACCTGCGCCAGCAGCGCGCCGGTCCACTGCCCCGTCACCACCTGGCCCCCGAAGGGCATGATGCGCAGCACGTCGTACGCGGTGATGGGGCTGCCCTGCGCGATGACGTCGTCGATGCGGATCGAGCCGCTGTTGAAGATCGTCACCGCCGCGCCGCCCACCTGCATCGACTCGCCGATGAGCGCCGTGAGCGCGGTGCTGCCGTTGCGCACGCTGGCCTCCAGGCCGTCCAGCGCCGTCCAGGCCGTGGTGACCACCTCGTCGGGGTCGATGCCCTGGGCGCGGTAGGCCGCGAAGGCCTTGTCGGTCCACTCCTTGGCCTCGGCCGCCGTCTTGGGCTCGTCGGCGATCGTCCCGTCCACCACCACCAGCTCGCTGTCCACCCGCGCCTGCCCCGCGCGGGCGTAGACCCGGTGCACGAACACGGTGCGCGCGTTGGCGTCGGCCTTGCGCACCGGCGTCAGATCCGCGCCGCGGTCCACCCGCCAGTTCTCGTGCTCATGGCCGCCGAGCACCAGATCGATCTCGGGCACCTGCACCGCCAGCGCGATGTCGTCCGCCAGGTCCAGGTGGGTGAGCGCCACGATGATCTGCGCGCCCTCAGCCTGCAGCGCGGCGATCTCGCGGCGGGCCACCGCGGCGAAGTCGGTGTCGTAGCGCACCCAGCCCTTGGGGTTGCTGCCCAGGGTCACCGCGAACACGCCCACCCGCACCGCGCCCACCTGGCGCACCAGCCGGGTGGGCACGCCGGGGAACGGGCTGCCGTCCGCCCGGGTCACGTTGCTCGAGATCCAGGTGAACCGGGACGCCTTGAGGCAGGCCAGCAGCTGCGCCTCCTTCAGGTCGAACTCGTGGTTGCCAAACGTGGCCACGTCCAAGCCCATCACGTTGAAGGTGGCGATCATCTGCGCCCCCGCGAGGCGCTCGCCGTCCACCTTGGCCAGCCCGATGGCCGACGGGCTCAGCGTGTCGCCCGCCAGCACCGTGAGCACCGGCCCCTGCGCCTCGAGCTGAGCGCGCAGCGTGGCCACCCGGGCCAGCCCCCCGCCGCCGCCCACGGGGTTGATCTCGTACACGTCGTTGAGCTGCAGCACCGTCACATCGGGCCGCGCCGTCGGCGCGATCGGCGTGGGCGTGGGCTGGGCGCCGCAGCCGATGAGCGCGGCCGCCAGCCAGGGCCACAGCCGCGCCGGGCCAGCCAGCCAGTGAGCGGGACGAGCAGAGCGAACAGAGCGAACCGAGCGAACCGAGCGGGCAGCGCGAACGGACGACATGGGCAACCTCATGCGGGGTGGCGTTGCTTCGCCCATGCGCGCGCCCCGATCAAGCCCGGCGCGCCGTAACCTCGCGCAGCCGACGCGCGTTGCCTGTGCCATCAACCCTGGGAGCCTGCCATGTCCGAGCCGCAGATCGAGCTGTACACCGCCAACACCCCCAACGGCTGGAAGGCCAGCGTCGCGCTGGAGGAGCTGGGGCTGCCCTACACGATCCGCGCGCTGGACCTGGGCGCCGGCGACCAGAAGCAGCCGGCGTTCCTGGCCATCAACCCCAACGGCCGCATCCCCGCCATCGTCGATCATGGCAACGGCGGCCACGCGGTCTTCGAGTCCGGCGCCATCCTGCTCTACCTGGCGGAGCGCGAGGGCGCCCTGCTGGGCGACGACGCCCAGACCCGCTCGCGGGCCATCCAGTGGCTCATGTTCCAGATGAGCGGCGTGGGCCCCATGATGGGCCAGGCGAACGTGTTCAACCGCTACGCCCCCGAGAAGATCCCCTTCGCCATCGAGCGCTACCAGCGGGAGTCCCGGCGGCTCTTCGAGGTGCTCGACGGGCGCCTGGCCGAGCGCCCGTACCTGGCGGGCGACGCCTACACCATCGCCGACATCGCCAACTTCTGCTGGGTGCGCATCCACGCCTGGTCAGGGGTGGACGTCAGCGGCCTCGACCACCTGGCCCGCTGGCTCGACACCATCGCCGCCCGCCCCGCGGTGATCCGTGGCCTGGCCGTGCCCGGCGACGGCGGCGCCGCGAAGGCCGAGGAGGTGGTCAAGGCGGGCCGCGCGATCCTGGTGTAGCCAGGCCTGGGCGTCGAGCAGGGGTCGAGGCCGAGCCGGCCGCTCAGCCCGGCCCGTCCCCCCGCAGCAGCGCCTGCACCTGGGCAAACGCGTGCCGCTGGGCGGCCGGATCGTGCATGGGCCAGCCGATGTGGGTGAAGCCGTGCACCGCGCCGGGGTGTACGGTGATCGCCACGTCCGTGCGCCCCGCGAAGGCGGCGCGGATCTGCTCGACCTCGGCCAGCGGGATCAGCGGGTCCCGCTCGGCGAAGTCGAGCGCGAGCGGGCAGCGGATCTGCGGCGCGTGGGCCAGCAGCGCGCCCAGCCCGCCGCCGTGCCAGGTGGCAGCGCCGTCCACCACCCCGCGGGCCGCCGCCAGGAACGCCGCCTGCCCGCCGATGCACACCCCCACGATCACCACCCGCCCCGAGCAGCGGGGGTGCGCCCGCAGGGCGGCAACCTGAGCGTCGATAGCCGCCGCGGCGGCCGCCGGATCCAGCCGCGCCGCCCGCGCCAAGGCCACCGCCACCGAGTCGCCCGGCGGCAGCAGGCCGCCCGGGTGCTCGGCGTCGGCGTAGTACGGGTGCACCGCGCGCACCAGGGCGCCCTCGGCGGCGAGGGTGTCAAAGGCCCCATGGAGGTGCGGCCCCAGGCCCCACACCGCCGGCACATAGAGCAGCGCAGGGTGGCGGGCGCCGTCGTCGGGCACGGTGTCGCGGTGGGGCATGGCGCCGTCGGGCCGGGCCAGGTGGCCGTCGACATGCAGCAGCCGGGCGGGTGAGGCGGGGGTGCGGTCTGGCATGGGGCGAGCGTGCCCCGCGGGGCCCGGCCGGGCAACCCGCCTGGGCACGCCGGTGAGCGGCTCAGCGCCCCAGGCCGTCGGCGGTGTCGCAGGGCAGCCGCTCGAAGTGCGCGTCGGCGTCGAAGGCCCCGGCCACGTGGGCGGGCGCGCCGGCGCGGCGGCGGAAGGTCACGTCGGCCCAAGGCCGCCCGCTCGGGGCCACGCCCAGCTCGCCGAAGGCGTCGAGCACGGCCACGCCGCCATGGAACCCCGCGCCATCATTTATGAAAACGAGCACCCGGTCGTCGCCGTTGAAGGCCGTCAGGCGGGCGTCCTCGCGGTCGCACGCGCCGCCGAAGTCGCGGTCGGGGTGGCACACTGTCCACACCGCGCCGGGGGCCAGGGTGCCCGCCAGGCGGGCCTCGACGGTGCAGCGGCCGGTGGCCAGGGCGCGCGCGCTGTTGTTCTCGAGGCACAGGCCCACCTCGCCCAGATCCACGGGGGCGTCGCCGCAGTTGCGCAGCTCCAGCGCCTTGTTCATGCCACGGCCCTCGACGTACTCGCTGATGACCACGCAGGGGGCGCCGGGCGCCAGCACGGGCGGCTCGGGCTCAGGCTCGGGCTCGGGCTCGGGCTCGGGCTCAGGCTCGGGCTCAGGCTCGGGCTCGGGCTCGGGATCCGGCACGGTCGCGGCGGGCTGGCAGTCGTAGCCCAGCGCGTCCCCGGTCCAGCCACAGGCCTGGTCCGCCGCCGCGCAGTCCCGCTGCCGCAGCTGATCCGCCTCGCACCACACGGCCAGGTCGCCGTCGCAGCGCCCCAGGAAGTCCAGGCCGTCGCAGCCGCCTGCGGGCTCAGGCTCGGGCTCGGGCTCCACCAGCGGCCGCAGCACGGCGGCCGCCTGCGGGTTGGCCGCCACCAGGTCGCCCAGGCTCGCGAAGAAGTTGTGGCCGCCCGTCGCGTCCGGCGCGACCACGCCGCCCCAGTTCAGCCCGATCAGCGTGCCGTCGGCCGCGTCGAACACGCCGCCGCCCGAGCTGCCGCCCAGGGTGTCGGCGTCGTGGCGGGCGTGATCGGCGTCGCTGCGGCAGTTGGTGCAGCTGCGCTCGCCGCTGAAGGTGATGCACTCCTGGCCGAAGCGGCTCACCCGCCCGGGGCTCACCAGCTTGACCGGCGTGCACCACGGATCCCCCGCCTCGCGGTAGTCGCAGTTGGTGTGGATCACGTCGATGCGGTCGCCCACCTGCGGGCGCTGGAACGCCAGCGGCGCCCAGCCGTACACCTCGCCCGGCAGCCGGTCGCCGTAGGGCTCACGCTCGCAGCGCAGCACGCTCACGTCGTGGGTGCAGTCGGTGAGCACCAGCTCGGGGCAGCGGAAGGTCAGGCTGCCGGCGCCACCGTCCTCGGTCTCGGCGCGGAAGCGCACGCTCGCCGCCGCCGCCACGTCGGGGGCGCAGTGGTGGTTGGTGATCAGCAGATCCGCCGAGATCAGCGTCGCGCTACAGCGGTAGCTGCCGCCGCCGTCGGTGTAGTCGATGCGGCCGCTCGCGCGGGCGTTGGGCCCCCGGGGGTCGTCGGCGGCCAGGTCGCGGGCCCGCAGCCAGTCGAGGCTGCCCACCACGTTGCCCACGCCCATCGTCTCGCCGTCGGGCGAGCTGGCCACGGGCTCCACCTGTACCGGCAGGGTGCAGGGCATGAGGTCAAAGGTGCACCGGGCCGTGCACGCCGGGCGGCCGACGGTCGCGGGATCGAGGTCGCTGCAGGTCACGCCGCCCAGCAGATCGCCGTCGCACAGCTCGCCGGTCTGCAGCACCGCGTCACCGCACACGGGCGCGAGGGGATCAGCCGCCTCGATGGCCGGCCCGGCGCAGCCCATGGCCGCCAGCCCCACCCACGCACCGATGCACCGCGCCCACCCGACGATCGCCGTCCGCATGACCTGTCTCCTGTGTCGGTCCACCGCCCCGCCTCAGGGGCGCGCCCGGGCCGCTGAGCGCCGCGGGCCCCCCGGAATTCGGCAGGGCAGCTGGGCGATTTCGATCCGCGGGGGTCTGCTGGGACCCAGGGCTCGAGGCCGGGCGGATCGGGGCGGCCGCGGGGCGCAGCCGCGGCCAGCGTCAGCCGCCGGGGGGCGCCAGCACGATCTCCAGGTGATCGCCATCGATCCGGGCGCTGCGCACCGCCCGCTGGCTCAGGCTGCGGGTGCGCTTGAGGACCGCCGACTCCACCAGCTCGCGGATGGTCGAGCGCGCGCCCACCAGGCCCAACAGGTCCACCTCGCCCACCTGCAGCCCCTTCAGCGTGAACACCGGCGCGCCGGGGGCCCAGCTGCCGGTCAGCTCGACCTGCAGGTTCAGGTGCCCGCCGCCCTCGGCGTAGGGCGCGGTCAGCCGCACCCGCGCGTCGCCGCTGCTGAAGGCCACCTCGGCCTTCACCGCCCGCAGATCCAGCGCCTCCAGCCGCAGGTTGCCCCAGATCCCGAGCGGATCGGGCAGCTCGGCCAGGCCGCTCACCAGCCGGCGCCGCTCCCGCCGCAGGGTGCCCAGCAGCGCCCGATCCTCGAGCATCGACTGGAGCACCTGCGTGGCCTCCTCCCCCGACAGCCGCACCCGGCCCTGCCCCTCGGCGGCCTGTTTGCGCATGCGGTCGCTCAGCCCGCGCATCACCTTGCGCCCGTGGGGGCGCGGCTGGATCGCCAGCGGGCTGGCCACCGCCAGGTTCTCGGCGATGCGCTTCGCCTGGTACCAGGCCAGCCCCACCAGGCCGCCGGCGAGGGCCAGCGCGATGAGGATCCCCCACAGGATCAGCCGACCCCAGCGGCGGCGGGGCGCGGGGGGCGGCGGGGCGGCGGCGGCGTCGGTCACAGGGCACCTCACAGACAGAGCGGCCGGCAGCATTGCCCGATCGCCGCAGAAACGCTACGTCCCGCGGCCCGCCACGGCCTGCCCGCGAAGGCGGGAGCCTGGCCCCCCGGCCTGCTACCCTGCGCGCCATGCGACCCGCCCTGCCCGTCGACGACACCCTGCCCGCGCTCCTCGACGCCCTGCGCGCCCACGGCGCGGCCGTGCTGGTCGCCCCGCCGGGGGCCGGCAAGACCACCCGGGTCCCCCCGGCCATCCTGGACGCCGGCCTGGCCGGCGACGGGCGCGTCCTGCTCTTGCAGCCCCGCCGCGTCGCCGCCCGGAGCTGCGCCCAGCGCATCGCCGCCGAGCGGGGGGGCGTGGTGGGCGGCGAGGTGGGCTACCGCATCCGCTTCGAGGCCCGCGTGGGCCCCGACACCCGCATCGAGGTGCTCACCGAGGGCCTGCTCACCCGCCGCCTGCAGTCCGATCCGTTCCTCGAGGGCGTCGGCTGCGTGATCCTCGACGAGTTCCACGAGCGCAGCCTGCACGCCGATCTGGCGCTGGCCTTCCTGCGCGAGATCCGCGCCGACGTCCGCGACGACCTCCGGGTGGTGGTGATGTCGGCCACCCTGGACCCGGGCCCGGTGGCTGAGTTCCTGGGCGCGCCCGTGCTGCACAGCGAGGGCCGCACCTACCCCGTCGACATCACCTACGATCCGCGCCCCGACGAGCGCCCCATGCCCCTGCGCTGCGCGCTGGCGGTGCGGCAGGCCCTGGCCCAGACCGACGCCGGCCACGTGCTCGCCTTCCTGCCCGGCGTGGGCGAGATCCAGCGCACCGCCGACCTGCTGGCCGATCTGCCCGTGCCCGTGCGCCCGCTGCACGGCAGCCTG
>JAUHVS010000144.1 GCA_030424955.1 bacterium
CCGCCCGCCGCCGTGGCCAGCGCCCGCGCCTCGGCCAGCGCCGCCCGCGCCGCGGGGGTGTCCCCTGCCATGCGGTGCAGCCGCGCCGCCAGCGACAGCAAGGGCACCCGCGTGGGATCATCCACGGCCGTCTCGGCCAGCGCCTGGGTGGTCAGCACGTGGGCGTGGTTCAGGTCGCCCGCCCGCAGCACGGTGAGGATGCGCTCGACCCCCGCCGCCGTGCTCCGCGCCGGCGGCGGCAGCACCGGCCGGCTGGGGATGTGTTCGTCCAGCCGCTCCTTGAGCCCCATCACTTGCGGCAGCAGGGCGCGGGCGCTGGCGTCGTCTCTGAGCGCGCGGGCGATGTGATAGGCCTTCGCGGTGTGTTCCAGCGCGTCGGCGATGCGCTGCGCCTTGAAGTGCGCCACCGCCAGCATGCGGTGCAGGGTCATGGCGTCGGCCGCGTCGCCGGGCTCGTCGGGCAGCGCGGGGGCGAGCACGGCGATGGCGTCGTCGAGCCGGTCGTGGCGCAGGGCGTAGCGGCCGGCGAACTCGGCCAGCCCGCTGTCGGGGCCCGCGTACACGGCGCGCAGCCGCGCCAGGCTGGCCTGATCGCTGGGCACCTGCGCGATGGCCTCGCCGCGGTCCAGGAACACCCGCGCGATGCTGCGCACGCCCAGCGCGAGGGCGGCGGTCGCCCCCCCGATACACACCGCGAGCACCGCGGTGGGCCCCACGGCGTCCGCCAGCGGCATCAGGGCCTCGGCGGTGGCCAGCGCCGCCCGCGCGTCGCCGCCGGTGAGCGCGGCCATCATGCGATCCGCCAGGGGCTTGAAGTTCAGCGCCGCCGCGGGATCGGCCAGCTCCGTCGCGTCGGCCAGGTGGCGCAGCGCCCGGGCCTCCTCCATCAGGCCTGCGTCGTCGGCCATCACCGACGCCGCGAGGGCGGTGGACCGCGCGCCGTCCGTGTCGCCGGTGTGCTGTTTGATCTGCGCCAGCACCGCCATCACGGCGATGCGCTGGTCCACGGCCTCGAAGCGCTCGAGCGCCGCCTCGGCGGTCTCGCGGGCGGCCTCGAAGTCGCCGGCGTCCACCAGGTGTTGCAGGCGCTCGAAGGTGGCGCCGACGGGGTGCGCGGCGGGCGGATCGACCTCGGCGGGGGGCGTGGACTGCTCCATGGCCCACGTTTCGCACGGTCCCTCGCAAGGGGCAAGCGGCGCGCCGCCGCAGGCGCTACACTGCGCGGCCCCGCGCTGCCCCAGGAGCCCCCATGACCGCCCGGCGCCCGTTCACCGGCACCATCAGCCGCCGCCTCGAGTTCGACGCGGCCCACCGCGTGACCCGCCACGAGTCGAAGTGCAGCCACCTGCACGGCCACCGCTACGTCGCCCTGGTGCACGTGCGCGCCGCCGACGGCCTGCTCGACGCCGTGGACCGCGTCATCGACTTCGGCGTGGTGAAACAGATCGTGGGCGGGTGGATCGACGCCCACTGGGATCACGGCGCGCTGCTCAAGCGCGACGACACCCTCACCCTGCCCGCCAGCGACGGCCAGCCGGCCCGCACGATGCGCTTCGCCGAGCTGCTGCAGGCCCAGGGCTGGCGGGTGTACTGCATCGACGGGGAGCCCACCGCCGAGGTGCTGGCGGGCGAGCTGCTGCGCGTCGCAGGAGAGCTGCTGGCGCCCCACGGCATCGCGATCGACCACATCGAGCTGTTCGAGACCCCCAACTGCGCGGCGCGGGTGTACGCGGGCTGATCCCCCGTGGCCACCCCTGGGCCTCACCCCTCAGGTGGCAGCCACAGCGCCGTCAGCACGAGGTCGCCGTACCAGCGCACGCGGACGTGCACCGGGTGGCCCACCGGCGCGCCGGGCCCCAGGGCCTCGCGCAGGGTGCCGTGGAGGCCATCGCCCGCGGGGTCGGGGCGCAGGGTGACCGCCTTGAAGCCGAACCAGCGCTGGGCCCGCGGGTAGTAGGCCTTGAACACACTCTCCTTGGCCGAGAACAGCGCCGCCACGCACCGCGCGGGGGCGTCGCTGGCGTCGATCCAGGCCTGCTCGTCGGCGTCGGCGACGAAGCGCGCGATGTCGGGCCGGCGGACGCCCGAGGCGTGCTCCAGATCGAGGCCCAGCCCGCCGCAGTCCACCGCCGACGCCACCGCGGCCAGGGCGTGGCCCTGGGTGTGGGTGATGGCGCCCACCACCCCGGCGGGCCACTGGGGCGCCCGGTCGGCCCCGCGGGGCACCGCCGTGGCCACCCCCTGCAGCGCGGCCAGGGCGCGGCGCGCGGCGAGCCGCCCCGCCACATACTCCTGCTGACGCTTCAGCACCGCCTGCGGGCTCAGCCCCGCCCGCTCCTCGGGGGCCAGCGCGTGCACGCCGTCGACGCCCCAGGGGTGGTGGGCGAAGGCGACGCTGGCGGGGAACGGGCTCTCAAACGGCACGGCCCGGGAGTACGCCGGCGGGCGCGGGGGGCGCAACGCAATTGAGGCCCGCCCACCGTCCGGTCGCCGTGACCCCCTGCGTTGACTGTGGCACGCTGCGGGTCAGTGGGGGGCCCGCGGGCACCCACGGCCGGGGCAGACGGCGGGCGACGCCGCCACGCCCCCTGGCGCAGGGCGCAGGGCACGCAAGCTGGACGGCAGACGGGGGAAGACGATGATCGAGGGTTTGTGTCAATCGCTGGCCGAGGCGTCCACGCGCCTGGATGACGCCGCAGCGCCGATCGTGGCCTGGCTCCAGCAGCTCATGGTGTGTCACGCACCCCCGAACCCCAGCCTGCCCCTGGCCGAGGCCGTCGAGGCCCAGGCGGCCGTGGTGGCCGCCCTGGAGGCCGCCCAGGCCCTCGGCGTGAGCGTCCCGTGGCCGCCCGAGAGCCCCCATGCCCGGCGCGAGGCCGTCGAGGCGGTGTGTCGGGCCCTGCGGGCCCTGGACGAGCCCGCCCTGCGGTGCCGCCAGCTCGACGCCGAGCTGGCCGCGCTGACCTGTACCGCCGAGCCCACGCGGCGCCGCTCGGCCCTGAGCCGGGCGCGGGTGGCGGCCCGCCTCGCCCTCGCGGACGCCGGCGCGCCTGCGGCGCTGCCCCCGGCCCGCTCGCCCACCTGGGCGTGGCTTGGGGCCTACGTCGAGCTGCCCGAGGCCGACCGCGAGGCCCTGGACGCCGCGCTGGCGCCCACGGTGCTGCGCCCGCTGGCCGACTTCCTGGGGCTGTACGACCCGGCCGACTGGGCGCACGGACCGGCGGCGAAGGCAGCCGCTGCACCGGCGCCCGACACCCAGCCGCCTGCCATGCCTGCGCCCCAGGCCACCGCTGAGCCTGAGGCCACGCCTGAGCCCGAGTCCGCGCCAGCGCCCGCGGTCGCGGCTGAGCCTGAGGCTGAGCTCGAAGCCGCGCCAGAGCCCAAGGCTGAGGCTGAGCCTGAAACCGAGGTCGCGCCCGAGCCGGAGCCGGAGCCCGCGCCCGAGCCCGCGCCCGAGCCGGAGCCGGAGCCCGCGCCGGAGCCCGCGCCCGAGCCGGAGCCCGAGCCGGAGCCCGCGCCGGAACCCCAACCGGCTCCCGCGCCTACGGCCCGCCCCACCCCCGCGCCCACGGACGGCCCGGCCCCCGCCGCGCCCTCCACGGCGCCCGAGCTCGCCCTGGCGACCTACCTCGCCCAGCACCGCCTCGTCGACGGCGCCGCCGTCCGGGTGCCGTGGGACAGCCCGCCCACCGCGGCCCTGCTCGAGCGCCTGCTGGCGGCGGCCGGCGCCCACGACCTGCGGGGCGCCTGGCTCGCAGCCCGCGCCCTCCAGCTGGCGGCGGCCCCCACCCCCGACGACCAGCTCCCCATGCCCGCGGTGACCTGGGCCCTGGCCGCGGCCCTCTCGCTGTCCCGGGGCGAGGAGCCGCCCTACCCGTCCGATGACGTCGACCTGCTCGATCTGGCCGTGCGCGGCCAGCTGCTGTGGGCCGCGGCGCCGTGGCAGCCGGTGATCCGGCTGGTGACCTTCGCCGCCATCCTGTGTGGGCTGGCCCACGGCGAGGACTGGGCCGCGCTGTCGAGCACCTGCTTCGGCGACACGCCCCTGCACGCGCTGGCCGACGGCTGTCGCCGCGTGGCCCATGGCCACCCGGTCACGCGGCTGGCGGTTGAGGCCGCCCTGTCGACGCCCAAGCCCGCCGAGCTCGCCGCCCGCATCGCCACCGGGCGCAGCGTCCTGCGCGACCGCTTCCGCACCCTGTCGCAGGCCGCGGGGGGGCGCATCGTGCGCACCCACTGCCGCACGGCCTGGACCCACTTCATCGACGAGCTGCGGCCCACGTACACCGCCTTGCTCACCGCCGAGGCGCCCATCGCGGATCTCCACCGCCATCGGCTGCAGGCCCGCTACGTCGACATCGCCGACGCGGGCGCGGCGCGCTTCGGCGACCGCACCACCATGGACCACGCGGCCGACGATCTGCTGGACGCCGTGCAGGCGGTGCAGCGGGCCCTGATCGCCCAGCGCGACGCCGCCGCGGCGGCGCGGGAGGCGCACACCGCCGTCTTCGATCGGGCCCTGATCGACGCCCTGCGCCTGCCCAGCGACCCCATGGACCCCTTCGTGGGCTGGCTGCGGCAGGCGACGGGGCTCGACGCCGCGACGCCGGCGCCGTGGCGGCTGACCCCCGCCGATCTGGCCGCGCGCCCCGCCCGCCTGGAGGCCCTGGGCGCCATCGAGGGGCCCGGCGACGGCGCGCCCCCGTGGTCCATCGACCTGCGCAGCGTGGCCGATCCGGCCCGCCTCGCCCTGCTGTGGACCAGCGGCCACGCGCTGCCCGTGCCGGCGACCGAGGCGCCGACCTTGAGCGACGTGCTCGACGCCCTGGCCGCCGCCGGCCGGTGGGCCGAGGTCGCCCGGGTGGTGCCCCTGCCCCGCGCCCTGCAGCGCCAGCTCCGCACCCGGCAGGCGCAGGTGGCCGAGGCCAACACGGCGCACGCCAGCGCCCTGCAGCGCCTCGCCCGGCGGTTCGACGATCTGGGCCACCCCCACGGCGGCGCGGCGGCCCGCGAGGTGGCCGCCGTGTGGCGCGAACAGCTCGCCACGCCCACGGCCGACCTGTGGCTCGCCGCCCAGTGGCTGCGGGACGGCGCGGCCCGGCTCAGCGCCACCTGCGCCGACACCCTCCAGGCCCTGCGCGCCGCCGCGCCCCCCGCCCAGCGCGGGCGGCTCGATGAGCTGCTGAGCGAGGGCGCCCTGGCCAGCGCCGCCCGCCTCGTCGGCCGCGCCCCGGTCGCCCCGGCCTCTGGGCTGCAGCTGCGCGCGACGCCCTTCACCCTCGCCAGCCACCACGGCGAGTGGTGGCGGGTCACGCCGCCGGACACGCTGAGCGCGGCGGCGGGGGCCCTGCTCACGGCCTGGCGGGACATCGCCCAGCACGCGATGCGCAGCCCGACCGAGGCCGCGCAGGCCCACCTGCTCGACAGCTTCTGCCGCTGGCTGTTCGACCTCGACGCGCAGCCCCGCAAGTCGGCGGTGCACAGCCTGAAGGCCGCCCGGCGCGTCGCCATGGACGATCTGCGGCCGTGGGTCAGCGCCGCTGCGGGCGGGCCGAGCTTCCTGCCGCAGCTCGCGCAGCACACCCAGCTGCGGGTGAAGTGCCTGCCGGGCGTCCCCAGCCAGATCAGCGTGCGCGCCGCGCAGGCCGCCGGCGAGCCCGGCGACATGGTGGTGCTGCTCGCCCCCGGCGCCACCCGCTCCACCCGCCGCCAGTTCGTGGAGCAGCAGCGGCGCCGGCCGAGCGATCCCGTGGCCCTGCTGACCAGCGAAGACCTCGCGCGGCTGCTGCGCCCCGTCGACGGGCAGGCGCCGGATCCGCTGCTCGGCCTGTTCGAGACGGTGCTCGCCCAGCAGCCCTGGCACCAGCACCGGCCCTTCGATCCCCGCGACGGCTCGGAGCTGAAGGCCGAGATGTTCGTCGGCCGCGAGCAGGCCATCGACGATCTCGTCCGCCACGGCCGGGTGGGCCGCATCTTCGCCGGGCGCAAGCTGGGCAAGAGCGCCCTGCTCAGCAACGTCTGCCAGCGGGCCCACGAGCTCCACCTGCCGTCGGGCCAGCAGCTGCGCGCCATCCACCTGAACATCGGCGGCATCGAGGACGAGCGCCGGGTGGTCTGCGCCATCGCCGAGGGCCTGCGGCCCATCGAGCCCAGCCTGGCGCCCCCCGAGGACGCGGAGGCCCCGGCGGACGCCCTGGTGCGCATCTGTCGGGCGGTCACCCAGGCCCACCCGGAGCTCAGCCTGCTGATCCTGCTGGACGAGGCCGACGCGTTCATGAGCGCCCAGCTGCGGGCCTACGCCGCGCGGGCCGACGAGTCGAGCCTGACCTGGAGCATGCGCAACCGCGTCGAGGCCGACCGCGACGCGCGCCGCCTGCCCCGGGTGCGGGTGGTGTTCTGCGGCTACCGCGAGACCTGGCGGGCCGAGGGGGCCTTCGCCAACTGGCGCAACCTGCTGCAGCTCAAGCCCCTGCGCACCGACGAGGCCGAGCGGCTGGTGGCCGGCCCGCTGGCCCGCCTGGGCATCGACGCCAGCCTGGTCGCCCCCGACATCGCCTGGCGCTGCGGCCGCCAGCCCGTGCTGCTCCACGAGTTCGGGCAGGCGCTGCTCACCCACCTCAACAGCCAGGTGCCCGTCGCCGAGCGCGAGGGCTACACCGTGACCGACGATGACGTCGCGGCGGTGGCCCAGCGCCCCGACGTGCGGGCCCAGGTGAGCAGCGTGTGCTGGCTCAACTTCGTGGGCAACCCGCGGGGCCAGCTGGTGTTCGCCGCGCTGCTGCTCGAGCTCGCCGGCGCGCCGCTGGGCGAGGCCATCGAGGACGCGCCCCAGCGCCTGCTGCACCGGCTGCGCCACGACCTCGCCGAGCCCGTGCCGCGCCCGCAGGCGCTCTTCGACGGCCCCTGGGACGACGCCATCCGCCACGAGCTGCGGGCGCTGGTGAACCGGGAGCTGCTCACCGAGGACCGCGCCACCCAGCGCTACCGCCTGTCCTTCGGCCAGCACCTGCCGATCCTGCTCGCGAGCGATCCCGAGGCGAAGATCCACGACGCCATCCGCCGGCTCGGCGATCCCAGCCAGCGCGCCCCCGAGTGGGTGCTGGATCCGCAGACCCTGGAGGCCATCGACCTGGCCCTGGGCGAGGTCGGGATCGAGATGGACGTCGAGGCCGTGGTGATCGGCACGCACTGGGCCACCCCGCTGCTCGACGCCGATCGGGGCCTGGCGGTGCGGCTCAGCCGGCGCCTGACCGCGACGGCCGACGGCTTCGTGGCGCAGGTCGGCGACACCCCGCGCCCCCTGCGGGTGGTGGACCCCGCGGGGCTGCGAGCGGCCATCGCACAGGGCGCCGCCGTCGACCGCGGCAGCCTCGGCCGGCTGTCCCCGGCCCAGCTGATGGGCTGGTTCCAGGGCGTGCGCGGCCTCGAGTTCGATGGGCCTGACCCCTGGGCGGGCATCGCCCGGGCGACGGCCGGCGTGCCGCTGCTCGTCGGCGCCCTCGACGACCACCTGAACGCGGCCTTTGGCGAGTCCAAGGTGGTGGACGCCGCGAACCTCACCAGCGCCTTCCAGCAGCTGCGCGGCCGCCTGCCCGCGCTGGCCGAGGCCCTGGGGCTCATCCCCCGCGAGGCGCGCATCCTGCGGCTGGTCGACGCCGCCAGCGACGCCGCCGAGGCCGAGGATCCGGACTTCTGGCGGGAGTGCCTGACCGACCCGGACCTGCTGCGCGAGATCGGCCTGGGCCAGCACGCCGCCCTCGGCGAGACGGACGATGACAGCCTGACCCTGCTCTTCGAGCTCGGCCTGCTGCCCGTCGACAGCGCCGCGCCCACGGCCCTGCCCCGCGACCGCCTGCTGCCCCTCGCCAAGGGCGACGCCCTGCGCGACCTGATCCGGGCGCTCCCCCATGATTGAGCGGCTGTCGTTGCCCTGTGGGGACTGGCTGTGGCGGCGCATCGGGCTGCCCCCGGTGACCGACTGGCTCCAGCGGCTGTTCGCCGCGCAGCCCGTGGCCCCGCTGCTGGTGGCGGCCGGCGCGACCTCGGCGGAGGCCCTCGACGCGCTGCTGGCCCAGGAGGTGCGCCGCGCCGCCCCCAGCCCCGAGCTCGTCGAGGCGATCCCGTGCGCCCTGTCGCCCGCGGCGTCGCCCGAGCAGCCGCAGGCCCTCGACACCGAGCTCCTGCGGACCTGGCTCGGGGCGCCGGGCGGCGATCGCGAGCACCACCTCGGGCGGCTCGCCAGCGCCTGCGCCCGCGCCGCCCAGATCGCCTGGTTCGAGGTGCCTCAGGCCGACGTCTCGGAGGTGCACGAGGCCGCGCGGCGCGTCCTCAACGCGGTGCGCGCCCTCGCCCCCGAGGCGTGCGTCGGCGTCGGGCTGTTGGTGCGCGGGCGCCCCGCGGGCGATCCGATCCCGCTGGATCAGGCCTGGCCCACCGACGCGGCCCCCGACGTGACCGACCCCGATCCCTGGGCGCGCTACGTGCACCTGCGCCTCGCGTGGCACGTCGGCGGCCAGTGGGCGCGCGCCCAGGACGCGACCCGCCTGCCGCGGATCGCCGATGACGGGGCGCTCTCACAGGCCCTCGACGCCCTCTCCGCCCGCTGGTTCGACGCCCTGCCCCCCGCGACCCAGGCGGCGCTGGTCGAGGCCGATCCCGACCGCCTGGAGATGTGCCTCGCGGAGCACAACCTGCTGATGGACCGGGCGACGGGCTGGATGGGCCCACCCATGCCCACCCCCTGGGTGGCGCGGGCGCTGCTGTGCCGCGTGGCCCAGCACCCCGCCCGCCGTCAGCTCCGCGCCGCCGAGGCCTGCCGCCCGTGGAACCGCGAGCTGCTGGATCGCTGCCTGTGGTTGGAGGCGCTGGCCCGCGACCGGCTGGTGCCCGATGAGGAGGCGCCGCCGCGCGACAACGCGCTCGACCGGGACCACATCTTCACCCGCTTCGCGCAGGGCTGGGGCGCGGAGGCCAGGTTCATGCTCGACCAGCACGAGGCCAACCCACTGGAGCCACTGGACTTCCACAGCCTGGGCCAGGCGGGCTACCACGCCAGCCGGGGCCTGCGGGACTCACTCCTGACCGGGCTGCGGCACCTGCGCAACGTGCTGGCCCACGGGCACGCCGTGGGCTGGGCCGCCCACGAGGAGCTGGAGCGGCTGGAGGGCGCAGCGGTGCGGCTCCGCTGAGCGCGCCGGCCCCGGGGCGCGCCGCGCTCGGGCGGTGGCGGCTCAGGTCGCGACGGCGGGCACGCCCGCCAGGGGCGGGGTCTGCAGGGCGGCGGCGCCCTCCCCCTCGGTGTCGGCGTCGCCCACGATCTCCACCTGCACGGGCACCGAGGCGTCCCAGTCCACGGCGCCGTTGGGCGGGCCGCGGAAGGTCACCCGCAGCTGCACCTGCTCGCCGGCGGCCAGCCCGCCCGCGGGGGCGCCCGTCTCGACGTCGGTCACCGACAGCACCTCGGCCTCCACGGCCGGGGCCAGCATCACCACCAGGTGCCGCGCGCTGAGCGCGGCGATGTCGTGCGCGCCGACGTTCTCGACCTGCACGATGACCATCGCCTGGTCACAGTTCAGCAGCCCACCGCCGCAGCCGTCCTCGGCGCAGTCGGCGAACTCGGGCGCCCCCGCCTCAGCCGGTGCGCCCGCGCCAGGCCCCGCCTGCCGGTCCGCGCCGCCGGGCAGCGCCAGGGCCTCGTCGGGGCAGTCCCAGTAGTTGCCCAGGTGCCCCGACACGAACGTCACGGCCAGCTCAGCCGCTGGCGCCTGGGGCCCGGGGGCGCCGGCGGTGGTGGTCTCGGCGATGCAGCCCAGCAGGGGCAGGCAGGCACACAGGGCGATCAAGATGGCACGCATGGGGATCTCCAAGGGGTTAGAGGGGGGAGCCACAGTCACAGGGTGTCGAGGTAGTCGAGGAGCGCGCCGCGGTCGGTGGCCGACAGCACCGCGCCCATGGGGTGGCCCGCCGCCAAGAGCCCCGCGAGGCTCGGCTGGCTGCCGTCGTGCAGGTAGGGGCCGTTGCCCGCGACGCCCAGCAGGCTGGGGGCCTTGTAGCGCCCGGTGCCGCGCTCGGGATCGCCCGCCACGCGCCCGTCGCTGGTCAGGCCGGCCGCCGGCACCAGCCCGCCGCTGTAGGCCTGGTCGGGCTGGTGGCAGCCCGCACAGGCTCGGTCGAACACAGCGCGGCCGGGGCCCTCGCCGGCGGGGCCGGCCGCCCGGGGCGGGTGCACATCGGTCACGAAGGCGGCCAGCGCCCAGATCAGCGCGCGGTCGGGCCGCGAGGCCATGCGGTGGCCCAGGATGTATTGGGTCTCGAAGCGCACGGCGAGGCTGCTGCGCGCCACCACCTGGATCACGCCGCTGTGGTTCAGCCAGCGCGCCTCGCCCAGCCCCCACAGATCGGGGATGGCCGTGGGGGTGTCGAGGGCGGCGTCGGTCACGTCCACCCGGCCGGGCCCCCAGGCGCGCAGGCCCGGCTGGGCCGTCAGCCCG
>JAUHVS010000145.1 GCA_030424955.1 bacterium
GCCCTCAAGCAGGACGCCCAGGCCGCCCTGGACGGCGATCCGGCCGCGGGCAGCCTGGAAGAGGTCATCCTCACCTACCCGGGCTTCGAGGCCATCACCGCCCACCGGGTGGCCCACTGGCTGTACGGCGCGAAGGTGCCCTACATCCCGCGGGCGATGTCGGAGCACGCCCACCGCCGCACGGGCATCGACATCCACCCCGGCGCGCGCATCGGCCGGCGCTTCTTCATCGACCACGGCACGGGCGTCGTCATCGGCGAGACCACCGAGATCGGCGACGACGTGAAGGTCTACCAGGGCGTCACCCTGGGCGCGCTGAGCGTGCGCCGCAGCCTCGCCGGCGCCAAGCGCCACCCCACCATCGAGGACGGCGTGGTGCTCTACGCCGGCGCCACGGTGCTGGGCGGCGAGACCCGCATCGGCCACCACGCGGTCATCGGCGGCAACGTGTGGCTGACCGCCTCGGTGCCCGCCGACACCACCGTCATCGAGAGCGCCCCCACCCTCGACTACCACCAGCGCGCGGCCGCCCTGGCCGAGTGACGGGCGAAAAAAGCGCCGCGCACGCCGTGGCGCCATCCACCTGGTTTTAAAAACCTTTCATCGCAAGCCCCCCCTTGGCCGGCGCCTTTTTTTCGGGCCGCTGATCAACACCCCGCCCGCCCGTCCGATAGATCCCCTTGAGTGCGCGCTCACCCGCCCGACACCCCGACCTCTGGCCCGCTGGGCCGCACCCTGGGAGACCCCACATGGCTGATCTGCACCCCTTGACCCCCGACGAGCTGCGCCTGCTGACCGGCCCGCTCAGCGCCCTGGGCCCACAGCCCGAGGGCACCATCCGCGAGCTGCTGGACTGCGCCTTCATCGGCACCCCCGAGAGCGGGGGCCTGTTCGACGACACCGTGCAGTGGGTGAGCGACACCGCCTACCTGGGCTTCCACTCCGAGCTGCCCTCCCTCGCCATCGACCGCCTGGTGCGGGTGCAGGGCGTGTCGCCCATCGCCGCCACCGGCGCGCAGCTGCGCACCGTGCTCTACGAGACCTTCCCGCAGGAGCGCTGGTTCAGCGGCTACTGCCGCGACGATCTGCTGTCGTTCATCGCCTACTGGGCGTGGCTGGTGCGCATCTTCGACCGCGACTCGCTGCGGGCCTGCCTCGAGGTCTGCAAGGCGGCGCTGGTGGACTTCGACGCCGAGCACCCCGCGCTGCCCCACGCCGATCCCGAGGACGACGACTGGTAGCGGCCCGCTGGCCCACGCACAGCCGCAGCCCCCCCCGCCCAGCCAGCACCCGGCCCCCCCAGGCTCATCCTCGAGAGCCTGGCCGCGGCGGCGTCGCCCCCAGCCTGCGCGGCTCGAGCGCTCCGGGACCCGCGGCCCGACTGTGATTTGTGTAAGCTCGGCCACGGGGTCACGTCGGGTCTGTGACCACGACAGGAGGGACAGATGAGGGCACTGATCGTCGCGATGCTGGCGTGCCTGCCAGCCAGCGCAGCCGCCTGTGGCGGCCTGTTCTGCAACAACCGCACACCGGTCCTGCAGGCCGCTGAGCGCATCCTCTTCGCGCCGGACGGCGAGCAGATGCACATGATCGTGCGGCTCACCTGGGACGGCCCGCCCATCGAGTTCGGCTGGCTCCTGCCCGTGCCGGCCGACGTCGAGACCTGGGTCGGCAGCGAGGCGATGTTCCAGCAGCTCGAGCGCTACCAGCCCTATGGCCAGCTCACGACGCAGTTCGTCGGGGACTGCAGTGCGTGGGGCGAGGGCGGCGCAGGCGGCGCAGGCGGCGCGGGCGGCGAGGGCGGCGGCGGGGGCGGGGGCGATGGCGGCGTGCAGGTCCTCAGCCGCGAGCCGGTCGGCCCGTACGACCGGGTCATCCTGCGCGCGGCGTCCGTCGACGGCCTGGTCACCTGGCTGCGCGACAACGGCTTCCAGGTGCCGGACGGCGCCGAGCCGACCCTCGAGCCCTACCTGCGGCTGGGCCTGGCCTTCGTGGCCCTCAAGCTCCTGCCGGGCGCCAACAGCAACGACGTCGTGCCCCTGCACCTGCGCTTCACGGGGCAGGCCATGGCCATCCCGCTCAAGCCCACCGCCGTCGCCGCGTCGCCGGACATGGGCATCATTGTGAACATCCTCGGCCGCACCCGGGCGGTGTCGACCAACTACCCGCACGTCGTGGTCGACCCGGCCGCCATCAGCTGGATCGAGGGGGACGGCTTCGCCGGGAGCTACCCCCAGGTGTTGGCGCAGGCCGTCGACGAGGCGGGCGGCCGCGCAGTGGTCACCGAGTACGCCGGCCCGAACCGCGGCGTCTGGCTGCCGCTGATCGAGGCCGGACTGCTGGGCGACATCGAGGCCATGGCGACCGCGGGCGAGCTGGCGAACGCGCTGCGGCTGCTGCCCCGGGACGACGACGTGCGCCGGGCGGTGCGGGCGACCGTGCCCCCGCCCGAGGGCGTGGATCCTGCGGAGTTCCTGAGCTGCCTCCAGTGCTATCCCGAAGCCCCCGTCGACGGCGCCGCCCTGGCGGCGGCGCTGCGCGAGCAGATCAACGGCCCCCGGGAGCGCATCGCCGGGGCCTTCGAGGCGCCCTGGCTGACCCGCCTGCGCACGGCCCTGAGCGCCGACGAGATGGACCGCGACCCGATCTTCGCCTTCAACCCCGACCTGCCCGAGGTCAGCAACATCTACCGCCTCACCCGCTACGTGCCCTGCCGCGAGGGCGCGCCGGACTACGGGGCCTCGATCCTCCAGTTCGACGACGGCCGCCGGCTCACCTCACCCGGTCAGCCCATCACGCGCCAGGCGGGCGAGACGGTGCGCGGCGTTGGCCGCCGGGCCGCCCTGCGCATCGAGCAGCACTTCGTCGCGGGCCAGCCCGAGATCACCGCGGACTACAGCGACGCCCCCCCCGGCCCGGCCGATCCCTGGGCGCGCCTGGGCGAGCCCTTCCCCGATCTGGCCGCTGGCGGCGCCGGCGGTGGGCCGGGCGGCGCCGGCGGTGGGCTGGGCGGCGCGGGCGGTGGGCTGGGTGGCGCGGGCGGTGTGGGTGGTGGGGGCGACGGCGCGGGCGGCGCCGGTGGTGGCCGTGACGACGCCGGCGTGAACGCCACGGGGGGCGAGCAGGGCTGTGCCTGCCGCGCCGATGACGGCCAGCCCCCCGCGCCCGGCGCGCTCCTGGCGCTGGTGGCCCTGTGGGGCCTGCGCCGCCGCCGCCGCTGAGCGCGACGTCCGGTGTGAACCCCGGCCCGCGTCTGCCCATCTGACCGATCACGGCGAGGGGAGCGAACCATGGCGTGGGACATCCTCGGCTACACGCTGGTGGGCCTGGTGCTCGTGGCGGTGTGGAAGCCCCGGTGGCTCGCGGCGAGGCTGCGGCCCCTGGTCGACCTCGTCCACCCACGGCGCGATCCAGAGCGCCTGCCCGACCTCGTTCAGGCCTCGAGCCCCGACCCACTGCCCAGCCCGCCCCAGCCAGCGCCCGCTGCGGCCCCAGAGTCCGCGGGCGCCCACAGGCTGCGCCTGATGGCCGCGCTCGTGGTCGCCGGCCTGGCCGACACCGTGCTCGCCCCCCTGGGCGAGGCCGCCCCCGTGGTCTTCGACCTGGCCGTCGCCGCCGTGCTCGCGCTGATCCTCGGCCCCCGGGCGCCCCTGATGATCGCCCTGGTCGCCGAGGCCATCCCCGGCGTCGGCCTGTTCCCAAGCTGGCTGGCCGCCGTCGGCGCCCTCGCCGTCAGCGACCGCGCGCAGCTCACCGGGCCGGGGTAGGCCGCATCTGTTGCATTCGTGCAGGGGTGTCGGGCGGGCGCCCGGGTCGACCGCTGCCCAACGAGCGGCCGTCAGCGGGGTCCAGGCAAAAAAAAACCCGCCGATTTCTCGACGGGTTTCAGTGGAGCTGGCCGGGATCGAACCGGCGACCTCTAGAGTGCGATTCTAGCGCTCTCCCAATTGAGCTACAGCCCCTGGAGCGCGCGGACAGTATTGAGCCCTGGCCGCGGCGTCAAGATTTTTTGAAGGGCGCGCTCAGTCGGGCACCAGCCAGCGGGCGGCGACGCCGTCGATGTCGGGGCCCGAGTGGGCCGGGTGGGTCACGAAGGGCGCACCGGTGCGCGGGTCCAGGTGGTCGGCGGCGGCCGACAGCCGGATGAAGCGCGCGCCCTCGGCGTGGATCTGCTGGGCCACCGGATCGTCGGCCGGCAGGTCGGCCAGATCGAAGGGGTCGCCGCCAGCCCGGGGATCGAAGGGGTCCATGGGCGCGCTGTCGACGTTCAGCCGCACCGGCGTGCGGCCCGCGAAGCCCAGCCACAGGTCGGGATCGCCCATGAAGGTGGTGGGATCGGCGGCCAGGTAGGCGTGCGGGAAGGCCACCCACTGCACGCCGTCGGGGCTCAGCTCCACCACCGCGAGCTCCATGAAGACCTCGTCGCCGCTGGGGAAGGGGTTCTCGAACACCACCAGGTCGGGGCCGGGGCCGTCGATGAGCCGCTGGTCGCCCCAGCCGAGCACCAAGGCCTCGCCCGGCGGGATGGCGTACACGTCGACGCTGCCGCCCGCCTCGCCTGCGCCACGCACGCCGTTGGCCGCCCGCACCGGATCGCCGTAGTTGGTGTCGGGCGTCGCGCCGGGCGCGGCGACCACGGTGTCCGCCAGGCTGTCCACGAGGTCCGCCGCCGGCGGGGGCGGGGGCGCCGGCGCGAGGTCGCCGCCGAAGCGGTGCTGCGCGCCCGTCAGCCGGTCGTGCACGGTCACGCCGTTGGCCGCCCACTCGGTGACCGCCATCAGCCGACCGTCGGCCCGCCAGGCCGCGTGCCAGGGGTTCGCGCCCGGCGACAGCGCGATCCGCTCGCCCGGCTTGCCGTCGGCGAGCCCGTACGCCACCACGTTGTTGTCTCCCGAGTCGACGATCCACGCGCGCTCGCCCCGCACCGTGAGGTGGTTGGGCACGTTGCCCACGGGCGCGGCGACGGTGCGCACGGTCGCCCCACAGCCCGCGGCCGCCGGATCGAGGTCGCGCAGGTCCACGTGGCGCAGGGTCGCGCTGATGGTGAGCACGACGTAGAGGTCGTCGCCCACCACCGCCAGCGGGCCGGGGCCCTCGACGTCGCTGGGCGCCACGCCCAGGTCGAGGTGGCAGGGCCACGGGGCGCCGTCGGCGTCGACGATGTGCAGCCGGTCTGCGTTGAAGTCGGTGACCACGAACCGGCCGCGCCACGGGCGCACGCTGCCCAGGCCCACGCTGGGGGAGGCGAGCCACTGGGGCGCCCCCACCCGCCGCGCGGCCAGGTCGACGGGCAGCACGGCGTTGCTCACGGCGCTCGTCAGCAGCGCCCGCTCTCCCGCAAAGGCGATGTCGATGGGGGCCTCGGCGGGCACGGCGTCGTCGGGCCGGCGGGGCAGGTCGAGGTGCCAGGCCGGCCCCGTCGCCGTCGCCAGCGTGGCCAGGGGCAGCGCGTCCAGGGCGCCGTCGGTGGCCGCCTGCGGGCGGTCGAAGTCGCTCAGGTCCAGGGCCCCGGTCGCCACCACGTACAGGGTGTCGCCGTGCACCCGCAGGGTCTGGGGGTTGGGCGCCGTGGTGGGGATGCGGTTGATGAGCGCGCCGCTCACGGGGTCGATGACCACCAGCGCCCCGTCCGACCAGCCCTGCGCGCGGTAGCCGCTGTTGGCCACCACCAGCCAGTCACCCACGAACACCAGCGCCTGCGGGTGGTCGAACACCCCGACCTCGACCTCGGGCGCGATCTCCGGGGCCTCCAGGCAGCCCGCCAGGAGCAGCGCGCCCAGCCAGGCCCAGGCGAGCCCACCCGGCCACCGTCGTTTACAGTGGCCCGTGCCCGGCAGTAGCGTTCGACCGCAATCCATGACGCCTGGCGCCCTCCTCTTCCTGCTGCTCGCCGCGCCCGCTGGGGCGCAGGGGGCGGATGATCCACCCGCCGATCTGGTTGTGGTCGGGGTGGCAGTCCCCGACCAGGACGCCCGGGTCCCGAGCGCCTTCCTCACCGTGCTCACCCCCGAGGACCGCCCCGGGGCGCCCCCCGACGTGGTCGACCTCATCGAGGGCGCCCCCGGCACCCACGTGCGCCGGGCCGGCGGCACCGGCCGCGCGGCCTTCCTGCAGGTGCGCGGGGCCAGCGCCCACCAGGTCGCGCTGTACCTCGACGACCTGCCCCTCGACAGCGGCCGCGGCGGCGCCGTCGACCTGTCGAGCATCCCCGCCGCCCTCATCGCCCGCGCCGAGCTGATCCGCGGCGTGGCCTCGGCGGCCTACGGCAGCGGCGCCCAGGGCGGGGTGCTGCGGCTCGTCACCCGCCCCCCCCCGCTGGGCACCGTGGCCGACGCGCGGCTGCGCACAGGCACGGTGGGGAGCGTCCGCCTGGACGGCGCGATCGGCGTGGGCGACGGGGACGCCGCGCTGCTCGCCGTGGCGCAGGGCAGCGCCGCGGAGGGGGATTTTCCCTACTCCGACGTGAATGGCAACCGCCGCGCCCGGCGAAACAACCAGCACGCCCGCGGCAGCGGGCTGCTGACGGGTCACCTGGACCTGGGGGGCGCCCGCGGGCGCCTGTCGGCGCTGGTCGAGGGCACCGCAGGGGTCCGCGGCGAGCCCGGCGTGGAGCAGTTCGAGCGCCTCGACAGCGCGTCGGCCCGGCAGCGGATCCAGGGCGCCGTCGGCTGGCGCAGCGCCCTCGGCGCCCCCCTCGCGCTGCAGGTGCTGGCCTTCGGCCGGGTCGAGGCCTACCGCTTCCAAGACCCCGATCCGCTGTTCGACGGGCCCACGGCCTTCACCCTCGACGACCACAGCGCAGGCCTGCGCGCCCGCGGCGCCGGCGCCCTGGGGGATCACCGGCTGGCCCTCGCGGGCGAGCTGCGCCACGAGGGGGCCCGCACCCACGCCGAGGGCAGCGCCCTGGACGCCCGCCCCGATCGCAGCGAGTCGCGCCTGCGCGGGGCCCTCATCGCGAGCGACGTGTTCACACCCCACCGGCGGCTGGCCCTCAGCGCCGCCCTGCGGCTGGACGGCAACACGGAGCGCGCCCTGGCCTGGGTGCCGCACGTGGGCGCCGCGCTGCACGTCGCCGGCGGGCTGCACGTGCGGGGCAACCTGGGCCGCCTGCTGCGGGATCCGGGCTTCGACGAGCGGTTCTTCGTGGGCCAAGGGGTGCGGGGCGATCCCGGGCTGCGATCCGAGACGGGCTGGGGCGCCGATCTGGGGCTGCAGTGGGCGGCCCGGCGCTGGTCCGCCGAGCTGGTGGGCTTCGCGCAGCGCTACGATCGGCTGATCTTGTTCGCCCCCCTGGGCGCCTACCGGGTGCAGGCGCAGGACCGCTTCGGCGCCGACGCGCTGGGCGTCGAGGCCCGGCTGGCGGGGCTGTATGGGCCGTGGCAGGGCAGCCTGACCTGGACCGGCCTGGACGCGCGCCTGTCCACCGCGCCGCACGCGGCGCTGCCGTACCGGCCCGCCCACCGGGTGGACGCCCAGCTCGCGGCGCACGTGGACGCTGCCCGGATCTATGGTCGGGTGAGCTGGCGCAGCGCCGTGTTCGTCGACACCTTCGAGAGCCGCGCGCTGCCCAGCTATGGGACGGTGGATCTCGGGGTCGACGGCGCGCTGGGCCGTGGCCTGTCCGTCGGGGTAGAGGCGCGCAACCTAGGTGACGCCCAGGGGTTGGACACGGCTCAGCAGCCGCTGCCCGGGCGTCGGTGGTTCGTCACGCTGGGGTGGCACGCGGGGCGCTGAGGGGAGCCCCCCCAGCGCCGGCGCAGGACACGCTCAGCGGGTCGAGACCTCGTAGTTGCACTTCTCGCACAGCCAGAAGAAGCCGCTGGGCTTCGCCTCGCGGACGAACTTCACCACGAGCATCTTCGGGTTGCCGCAGGAGGGGCACTCCTTGTTGCGGCCGGCGTCACGATCAGCACGAATGGCCAGCTTGGCGGGACGAGTCCCCATATCGCTTCTCCAAGTACGTCAGATTGCCCACGGGCGTTTGGGCGCAGGAAACTAGCCACGCTTTGACCAGAGGTCAAGCTCGCCGGCTCTCAACGTCGAAGATCTCAGGCGGCAGGCTGTCGCCGAGGTCGGCGTCGAGCCACCACTCCACCAGCCGCGTGCGCACGTCGTCGGCCCGCGGGAGGGCCCGCGCCTCGGCGTACAGGGCCCGGCAGTCGGCCACGCTGAGCGCCCGGCACACCGACTTCACCGCCGGGATCGCGGCGGGGTTCATCGACAGCTCCACCAGCCCCAAGCCCAACAAAATCGGGGCATAGAAGGGGTCGCCTGCCATCTCACCGCACATGCTCACCGGGATGCCCTCGGCCTGCGCCGCGCGGATCACGAAGGCGAGCTGGCGCAGCACCGCCGGGTGCAGCGGGCGGTACAAGTGAGCCACCTGCTGGTTCGCGCGGTCGATGGCCAGGGTGTACTGGATGAGGTCGTTGGTGCCGATCGAGAAGAAGTCCACCCGGGCCGCCAGGAGGTCCGCGAGGGCCGCCGCGCTCGGCAGCTCGATCATGATCCCCAGCGGCACGTGGGCCGCCATGGGCACGCCCTCGGCCGCGAGCTCGGCCCGCACGTCGGCGAGCAGGGCCTGCACGGCCTCGACCTCTTCGACCCCGCTGATGAGCGGGATCATGATCCGCAGGGTGCCGTGGGCGCTCGCCCGCAGGAGCGCGCGGAGCTGCAGACGGAAGATGTCGGGGCGCTGCAGGCAGAAGCGGATCGCCCGCAGGCCCAGCACCGGGTTGAGCTCGCGGTGGCGGCGCAGGGGCTCGATGAACTTGTCGCCCCCCACGTCCAGGGTGCGGATGGTGGCCCCGTGGGCGCCCGCCTGCTCGACCACCTGCCGGTAGGCCGCGTACTGGGTGGCCTCGTCGGGCAGCACCTCGCGGTTCATGAACAGGTACTCGGTGCGAAAGAGGCCCACCCCCTCCCCCCCCGCCGTGAGCACCGTGGGCACCTCGTCCGCGGCCTCGACGTTGCCCCGCACGGTGATGCCCGTGGCGTCGCGGGTGACCGCCGGCGCCAGCGCGACCCGGTCGAGGCTGGCCTTGCGGCGCAGGAAGGCCCGCTGCAGGCCCTGGTAGTGCCGCACGGTGGCGTCATCCGGGTGGACGATCACCCGGCCCGACACGCCATCGACGATGATCAGGTCGCCCGCCCCCACCTGCTCGGTGACGGTCTCGAGGGCCACCACCGCCGGCAGCTCGAGCTGGCGGGCCATGATGGCGGTGTGGCTGGTCTTGCCGCCCACGTCGGTGGCGAAGGCCAGCACCGCCGAGCCGTTGAGCAGCGCGGTGTCGGCCGGTGAGAGGTCGTGGGCGATGACGATGGCGCTCGCGTCGATCTGGCTGAGCATGGGCTGCGCGGTGCCCAGCAGGTTGCGCATGATGCGATCGCCCACGAAGTGGATGTCGCTGCGCCGCTCGCGGAAGTACTCGTCCTCGACGTGGTCGAACATCTGCTTGAGGCCGCGCACGACCTTGTGCAGCGCCCACTCCGCGTTGACCTGCTTCTGCTCGATGGCCTGCGTGACCCCGTCCATCAGGGTCTGGTCGCGCAGCATCATCTGGTGGGCCTCGAGGATGAGCTCGTGCTCGTCCCCCTGGCCGATGAGCGAGGCGCGGATGTCGCCGATCTGGGCCTCGCTGGCCGCGATGGCGTCGCAGAAGCGGGCCACCTCGTCGGCGAGCGCGCCGGGATCGACGTGGTAGCGGGGGATCTTGAGGGCGCGGCGGTCGAGCAGGAAGGCGTGGCCGATGGCGTAGCCCGGCGACACGGCGATGCCGGTCAGGGTCTGCGCGACCGGCTGCTCCACTACTCTTCTCCGAACTTCTGCTCGATGATCTCGCCGATGGCGTCCAGGGCCGCGGCGCCGTCGTCGCCCTGGCAGGTGACCTTGATGGCGGTGCCCTTGGCCGCCGCGAGGGTCATCACCCCCAGGATGGACTTGCCGTTGACCGACTGCGAGCCGCGCTCGATGGTCACCTCACAGGCAAACCGGCTCGTCACGCGCACCAGCGTCGCCGCCGCCCGGGCGTGCAGCCCGAGGGTGTTCAGGATGGTGTATTCGCGGGTGATCCCCTCGCTCACGGTGGCCCCCAAGGTCCCTGTCGGCTCAAACGGCCCTCACCAGAGCGGAAAGAGGGCGTCGAGCACCACAACATACCCCAGCAGCGCCACGGCCGCGCTGTAGAGGAGCTTGATGGTCGACATCTTTCGCCGGATGCTCAAGAAGAAGATCAGCGTCACGGCCAACAGCAAGATGGGCTCGATGCCGTCCCCCAGGGCGAGCTGCGAGCTGCGCGCGCGATCGGCCAGCAGGGCCAGGGTCGCCCCCAGCAGGGCGCCCGCGCCGATGTGCCCGTACTCGGCCAGCCGCACCAGGTTGAACTGCTGCAGGCGCATGAGCACGGCCTCGCCGCCGCGGTAGCCCCCCCACAGGCCATAGGCGCGCAGGCCCAGGTGGAAGAAGTTGTAGAGCAGCAGGAAGGCC
>JAUHVS010000146.1 GCA_030424955.1 bacterium
CGTCTGCGCGTGCACCACCACCATCGCGGTGGGCGCCCGCTGGAAGAGCCGCCGGGCGGTCGCCTCCGCCGCGACCGCGCGGGCGGTGGCCGCCTCGGCGCGGGCCGTGGCCGCCTCGGCGCGGGCCATCGCCGCGTCGCTGGCCAGCTGTCGACTGTAGAGGCGCCGCCGATCCCGGTTGCCGAGCTGTCCGAAGCGCCACCCCACCACGGTGATCACGCCGTACACCAAGACGGCCATGAACACGTCCTTGGGGGCCTGGCCCAGCAGCCACACGGCCCCGACCAGCCCCAGGGCGCACAGGCCCAGGGCCGTCGCGAGCTGCCACCACAGCCGGCTGGGGAAGAAGAAGAAGTCAGCGACGAGCAAGCCGGTGATCGACAGCAGGTACACCCCCTGCACCCCCCGATCCCCGTACAGCAGGCGGATCGTGAGGAAGCCCACGCCCACGCACAGCAGCGCGCCCGCGATCAGCGGCGGGCGCCAGGTGAGGGGCGACGCCCGCACGGCGAGCAGCAGGCCAAGCGCAGCCGACAGCATCGTCAGCGTCCGCACGCCGATGCCGAGCAACAGCTCGCCGGGCGCCACGTACAAGGTGAGGTCGAAGACGACCCCGAGCCCGATGCCGAGCACGCCAAACAGGGCCCCCCAGCGCAGGCTCGCCCGGGCCTGCGGATCCCACGCCAAGAGGAAGGCCCGCTCGGCGTCCCGCGCGCGGAACTCGCCGGTCGCCCGGAACTCGCCGCGGTCTGCCTCGCCCGAATCGCCCTGCTGCGTCACCACCTCACTCCTTGGGCCCGCCTACCCACCCAAGACGACCCACCCCAGGCGCAGCTTGAACCCACCCGTCGGGGTGACCCCAGCCGGGCGCACGGTGCTGTGAGGTGGAGCGCTGAGGCAGGCGAGCGCGCTGCCCTGCGGGGCCCGTCGCCGACGCCTCGTGAGGCGGCCGCGGCGACGGGCGAGATCGGCTCAGCGGCGGCGGCGGCGCAGGGCCACGAGCCCCAGCAGCGCGAACCACGCGACGGGGCTCGGCTGGCGCTCGTCCGCCACGTCGCAGCTGCAGCCGTCGCTGGCGCCGCTGCCGGCGATGGTGCCGCCGTCGGCCGTGCCGCTGTCGAAGCGGGGCCCGGTCACGCCCAGGTCGCGGCCGCCGCCCGCGCCGCCGTCGGGCCGATCGCCCTCGACGCAGGTGCTGTCCTCGCAGACGTAGCCGTCGGGGCACTGGTCCTCGACGCAGAAGCCGAAGGTGCAGGCCTGCGCCCCGGGGCACTCGTTGGCCTGGCACGCGTCGGCGCAGCCGCCGCAGGCGCAGAACTGGTTGTCGCCGCACAGGCTGCCCTCGTCGGTGGTGCCGTCGCAGTCGTCGTCGAGGCCGTTGCAGGTCTCTTCGCTGCCGCCCACCGCGCCCGTGCAGTCGCCCCACGCGCCGCCGGCGCAGGTCTGGGTGCCGGCCTGGCACACGCCGCGATCCCGGCCGCAGGCCTGGGTGTCGCCGTCGGTGCACTGGCAGCCATCGTCGATGACCCCGTCGCAGTCGTCGTCCTCGCCGTTGCCGCACACCTCGGGGGTGGGCACGGGCGCCGAGCAGGCGCCCCAGGCGCCGCCCTCGCAGCGCTCGGCGCCGCCGCCGCAGGCGGTCTCGCAGGCGCGGGTCACGTTCTCATCGGTGCGGCCGTCGCAGTCCTGGTCGCGGCCGTCGCAGGTCTCGGCCTGGGGCGCCGGCGCGTCGCAGGGCCCCCACTGGCCGTCCTCGCAGCGCTCGGCGCCGTCGCCACACGCCGTGTTGCAGGCCCGATCGAAGTTGTCGACCACGCCGTCGCAGTCGTTGTCTTCGCCGTCGCAGGTCTCGGCCTCGGGGCCGATGGCGCCCTCGCAGGGGCCCCACTGGCCGTTCGGCTCACAGGTCTGCGTGCCCGGGCGGCAGCGGCCCATGTTGTCGCCGCAGTCGCGGGTCTCGTTCGGGCGGCAGTCGCAGTTCTCGTCGGCGGTGCCGTCGCAGTTGTTGTCGATGCCGTCGCACACCTCGGGGCTGGGCGTGCGCGCGTCGCAGCCGCCCCACTGGCCGCGGCGGCAGGTCTCGACCCCCTGGCCGCAGGGCGTCTGGCAGCCGCGGGTCAGGTTCTCGTCGGTGTTGCCGTCGCAGTCGTTGTCCTCGCCGTCGCAGGCCTCGGGCACCGCCCGGCCGGCGTCACAGTCGAGCCAGTTGCCGTTGACGCACTGCTCCTGGCCCTCGCCGCAGGCGCTCTCGCAGGCGCGGTTGAGGCTCTCGTCCACGGTGCCGTCGCAGTCATTGTCCTGGCCGTCGCACAGCTCGTCTGCGATGCGGCGCACGATGTCGTCGAGCATGCCCCGCAGGGCCGCCGCGTTGTTGGCCTGGTAGTAGCAGCGATCGCCGACGCCGGCGCCCGGATCGGGGTTGCAGCCCGGCCGCGGCGAGCCGCCGGCCACGGCCGCCCGCTGCAGCGTGTCGACGTCCACCGAGCCGCCGAAGCCCACCACGAACACGTCGATGTTGTTGGCGCGCAGCTGCGCGACCTTTTCGACCACCAGGTTGCGGGCCTCGGGC
This sequence comes from bacterium, assembly GCA_030424955.1. GTDB lineage: Bacteria > Myxococcota_A > Bradymonadia > UBA7976 > UBA1532 > JACKDL01. Next base: position 2,570 of record JAUHVS010000146.1, read on the forward strand.
TCACAGGCCTGGGAGCCGTCGGCGTTCACGATCAGGCCGCAGCACTGCCAGCCGTCGGTGATCAAGATCACGAAGTCGCGGCGATCGGCGCGGCGCAGCCCGGGGTAGGCGTTGGCGGCCTCGAGGCTCTGCCAGGTGGGGGTGTAGCTGTGGCGCAGGCCCTGGGGCCACACGGTGGCGTCCAGGATCGCCTGCCGCGTGTCGCGGCCGATGTCGACCACCACCTCGCCGGTGGTGCACCGGGGCGCCAACGGCTCGCAGCCGGCGTCCATGCGGTTGTAGTTGCACGCGGGCACCGGGCCCTGCACGCCGTTGGCGCCGCTGCCGCTCGGCCCCGGGTAGAGCATCAGGCCAAAGTCGGCGGCGTCGCCGTGGGCGGTCAGCAGGGTGTCGAGGGCGTCGCGGGCGATGTCCCACTTGGCCGTGCCGTCGATCTGGCCCTGCATGCTCAGCGAGCGATCCAGGACCACGAGCACCCCGGGGTACTCGCACTGCTGTTGCGCGCCGGCTACGCCCGGCAGCGCCACCACGGCAGCCAACATCAAGAGGAGTGAGCGCAACATTCGGATGACCCCCGGAGGCAAAAAATCGGCGGAGGGTTGCACCGGGCCGGGGGCCGGATCAAGCCGGGGTCCGCTCAGCCGCAGCGTTGGTGGGGGTGCGCACCGCCGCGGACCGGCCAGCGGACCGCCCGCGGGGGATCCCGCCAAGCGCGGGGCGGCGGTCGCCGGTGGCAAAAAAAACCCCGGCGCGAGGGGGCTCGGCCGGGGTCGGGGGTTGCTCAGCGCGGCCTCACCGCCGGGGAGTGAGGGAGGGGACGGCGGCGCGCTGCGCTGAGTCAAGGGCGCCGCGGGGGGAGGCCGCGTTGCTTGTGGGTGGATACGCACGGGGCCGGCGCGAGGTTACGAAAAGCGCCTCGAAAAAAACGCGCTGCTGACCGCGCCGCCGGGTGACCGCCGACCCGCCGCTTCAGGGGGCCCCGGAGCACGACCGTCCAGCGGTGTGAGCAGCGGGTGCGGGCACCTCAGGCAACTCGGCGTTCTCTCCACTCTGGTTGGTTCCAGAGCGCGGGCCAAGTCCCCTCTCGGCCCCAGTCCCCCCCTGTCCCCCCAGCGTGGGGTGACTCGGAGGCAGCGCCACACCCACCACACCGTCGGGGGTGCCCGGCCCTCTGCTCCTTTCTCTTCATCTTTCGGCGTGACTGGCTGTCGGCGGGCACCCGCAGGACGGCACCCCGCGGGGCGGGCGCCTACTGAGCGTCGCGCTCGGGGTCGGCGACGGGCGGCGCGAGGCTGGTCCCCTCGCCCGCCGCCGCCGGCTCGTCCTCGATCCGCACGCCGTGGATGGTCCAGCGCCCGGCGCGCCGGCGCAGCGCATACCGCCACAGCACGGGCGACGTCGCGGGGCCCGCGCCGCTGAGGGTGTGCTCGTCGCCGGCCAACACGACCCCAGCCCGGCCGCCCTCGATCCACCAGCTCACCACGTGGTGCACATAGCCCCAGCGGCCGAAGGCCACGCCCAGGCAGTCGCTGCGGATGCCAGCCGCGTGGACCTCGACGGTGCGATCCAGGTGGGGGAAGGCCTCGGCCATCGCCCGCCAGTCTTGGGCCACGTGCCCCTCGTGCCACGCCCGCAGCGGGGCCAAGAGCGGCGCGGGGCAGTCCGTCGGCCCCGTCGCAAAGGGCACGCCGGCGGGCGGCCCCTGGTCGAGGTCCGGTCGCCCCCCCGCCAGGGGCACGGCGCACTCGCGCCACCCGTCGGGCAGGGCGCTGTCGCCGTCCAGATCCGCCGCCCAGGCCAGCCACCAGGCGTCGTACTCGTCGGCCCACTGCGCGAAGTCCAGCGCCTGCCCGCCCGAGCTTGCGCTGATGGCGTCCGCCCCGATCCAGGCGTCCACCACCAGATCGGGCCACGCCGGCCGGGGGGCAGGCAGCACCCGCAGCCGCACCCGGGACGCGCGGTAGGCGCCCGGCCCGCCCGCCAGCCAGTCGAGCTCAGCCGCGAAGCGCAGATCGTCGTCGTCGTGCAGGCTGTTCAGGGCGAAGGTCACCGCCGCCCCCAGGCGCCAGGGCGACAGGCCCGCCACCCGAGCCTCTGCCGGCACCCGCACCGCCGAGGGCCGCGCGTCGATGGCGACCCCGTCGTAGCGCACCGCCATCGCCCGCACGCCCACCAGCGACAGCTCCACCGGCGGCAGCGCCTCCCCCGCCGGCCCACAGCGCCGACAGGCCAAGGTGAGCACCAGCCGGTGCGGCTCCGCGCGGGTGGACAGCAGCTCAGCGTCGTCCAGCAGCGGGGTCAGAATGTCGGGATCGGCGAGCATCGCCAGCAAAGAGCCTCCGACCGGGTGAGAGGTCGCGCCGGTCCCGCACGGACGCGCCGGGCGGCGCGGGGATGGCCCACCGTTGACGCGTCGCGGCGCCCATGCGAAGCACTGGGCGCATGCTGCATCTCACCTACGCCAACCGAATGGAGGTGCTGGTCGCGCCGCTCGCCGCGCGGGTCGCCGCCGCGCGCCAGGCCGATCCCTTCACGCCGGTCACGCTGGTCGTGCCCGATCAGGCGGTGGCGCAGTTCATCCGGTTCCAGCTCGCCACCCAGCACGGCGTCGCGGCCAACCTGCACTTCGTGTTCCTGCGGCGCTGGCTGAGCGACGTGGTGCAGGCGGCGGATCCGCAGCTGCGGGTGCTCGACAGCGCGGGCCTCACCACCCTGATCCACGCGCGCCTGGGGCCCACCGATCTGCTCGATCGCCCCGCCCTGGCGCCGGTCAAGGCGTGGCTCGCGGCCGGCGACGGCGAGGTGGAGCGCCAGCGCCGGCGGCTGCAGCTGTCCATCCAGATCGCGCGGCTGTTCGAGGAGTACAGCTACTCGCGGCGCCCCCTCATCGCCGCCTGGCCCCGCGGCCCCCAGCTCGCCGGCACGCCCTGGGCGCGGGCCGAGGCCTGGCAGCGGGATCTGTGGGCCAGCCTGTTCGACCGCCAGGGCGTCGCGCAGGTGGACTTCGCGGCCGCCTCGCTGACGGGCGACGGCCAGCTCGACCTGTTCGGCAGCGGCCCGCGCTTCATGCTGCTGCCCGACGCCCTGCAGACCGTGCCCCCCGAGCAGCTGCCCCTGCCCGAGGTGGTGCACCTGTTCGGCCTGTCGTACGTGGCGCCGGCCTTCGCGCGGATCTTCGCCCGCCTCGCAGGGGCCTGCGAGCTCTGCGTGTACGCGCTGAACCCCTGCATGGAGTTCTGGGAGGACGTCGACGCCGCCCCCCTGCGGGGCGTGGAGCGCGAGGCCTTCGCCCGCCGCGAGGCCCGGGTGGATCTGGAGGCCGACGCCGATCCCTTCGGCCTCACCCGCCCCGGCGACACCCCCGCCCTGCGGCTGTGGGCCCGGCCCGGCCGCGAGTACATCCGGCTGCTCAACCAGCTCAGCGAGTGCCGCTTCGCGCCCGGCTTCGTGGATCCCACCGCCGACGCCGATCACGTGCTGGCGCGGCTGCAGCGCGACATCCTGGTGCGCCAGCCCGAGCGGCCGCCCGTGCACGACGGCGGCGGCCCCGAGGCCCCCGACCACTCCCTGCGCTTCCTGGCCTGCCCCAGCGCCCGGCGCGAGGTCGAGATCGTCGCCGATCACATCTGGCGGCTCATCGCCCAGGCCGAGGCCGCCGGCGAGACCCTGCGCTTCCACCAGATCGCCGTGATGGTCGCCGACAGCGAGCGCGAGCCCTACCTCACCCACGTCGAGGCTGTGTTCCGCGAGCGCCACGACCTGCCCTTCAACATCATCGACCGCCGCCTCAGCGCCCGCAGCCGCATCCTCGAGGCCATCCAGCGGCTCATCGACCTGCCCTTCAGCGAGTTCAACGCCCAGGAGCTGCTGCCGCTGCTGACGCACCCGTCCATCATCGGCGCGGTGCCCGACACCGATCCCGATCGCTGGCGCCGCTGGATCGGCGATCTGAACGTGCGCTTCGGCGCCGACGCCGACGACCTGAGCGACACCTACATCGACGAGGACGTCTACAACTGGGACCAGGCCCTGCGCCGGCTGGCCCTGGGCGCGTGCATGACCGGCCCCCGCGCCGGCGACGAGCGCATCTTCGAGACCCCCGACGGCGGCCGCTGGGTGCCCTACGACACGGGCACCGAGGCCCTGGACGACGTGTCGCGGCTGGTGGAGCTGGCCCGCGCCCTCATCGCCGACGCCCGGGTGGTGCGCAGCCGCTCGATGCCGCTCGCGGACTGGTCGGCCTGGCTGCTCACCCTGGTCACCCGCTACGTGCACGCCACCGAGCCCGCCGACGAGGTCGCGCTGGCCCGGTGCCTGCGGGCCTTCGAGCAGCTCGCCGAGGCCGATCTGGAGGGCGAGCCCCTGCCCTTCGCCGCCCTGCACGACCTGGCCCACGACCGGCTGGCGGCCCTCGACACCGGGCGCGGCCAGCACCAGGCCGACGGCGTGGTGGTGTCCTCCCTGCTGCCCATGCGCGCCATCCCCTTCCAGGCGATCTTCGTGCTGGGCCTGGGCGAGGGGCAGTTCCCGGCGGGCGGCCGGCTCGATCCCCTCGACCTGCGCCAGGCGAAGCGCCGGGCCGGCGACGTGTCCCCCGCCGAGCGCGACCGCCACCTGTTCCTGGAGGTGCTGCTGGCCGCCCGCCGCCACCTGGTGCTGTCGTGGGTGGCCCGCGATGACCGCTCGGGCGAGGCCCTGGAGCCCTCGGCCGTCGTGCGGGAGCTGCAGTACATCCTGCGGGGCCACGTGGGGGCCGACGCCCTGGCGGCCATGACCGAGGTCCACCCCGTGAGCCCGGCCGACGCGCAGTACTTCCCGCAGGTGTACGGCGAGGGCGACGTGTCGCTGATCCCCAGCGCGTCCCCCGAGGCCCACCGCGCCGCCCGGGCGCGGGCCCTGCGCGAGCGCCTCGCCCAGCACGTCGTGGGGGATCTGCCCGAGGGCGAGGCCCTGCTGGCGGCCCTGTCGCCCCCCGCCCGGCACGCCCTGGGCGGCCTGCTGCACCTGCCCGCCCCCGCGCCTGGCCCCGGCGAGGGCGAGGCCCTGGAGCCCATCCACCTGCCGCTGGCCGCGCTGCAGCGCTTCCTGGAGTCGCCCCTGCAGGGCTCCGCCCGCTACGTGCTGGGCCTGGAGGAGGACGAGCCCCTCGACGCCGAGCCGGACGAGCCCCTCAACGTGGCGCGCATGGTGCGCTTCCAGGTGCTGCGCGAGGCCTTCTGGGCGGGGGCCGGCGACGCCGATCGCACCCTAGCCGCCTACCGCGCCCTGTTCGAGCGCAAGGTGCTCGAGGGCGCCGCGCCCCTGGGGCTGTTCGGCGAGCGCCAGCGCCACGACGACCGGCAGATGCTCTCAGCCTGGCGCGCCAACCTGGCCCGCTTCGGCCTCACCGATCTGTCGGGCTGGCAGACCCTGCGGGTGGGCACCGCCCAAGAACACACCCACGTGGACGCCGTGCTGCCCGCCATCGAGCTCGAGATCCCCACCCCCGACGGCCGCACCCAGCCGGTGCACCTCAACGGGCCGCTGCTGCGGGTGTCGGCCGACCACCGCATCGCCGTGCGCAACCTCGCGAGCGCGGGCGTGGCCGGCAAGCACTTCCTGCCGGGCTTCATCACCATGGTGTCGCTGTCGGCCCTGGGCGCCCTCAAGGGCCCCACCTTCGGGGTGATCGTCAACCCCACCCGCGAGACCGACGGCGCCGCCCTTACCTGCAAGTACCGGGTGCCGCCCGACCACCTGGCCCGCCAGTGGATGACCGACGTCGTGCACGACCTGCTCTACGAGCCCCACGACTACCGGCTGCCCATCGAGGTCGTCCTGCGCTGGCGGGCGGATCGCGCCGAGCGCGGCCCGCAGGCGCGGCCCTTCATGCCCAAGACCGACAAGAACGCCAGCTTGCACGGCCCCGTGCGCGACGTGCAGCGCTTCGACCTGCCCGATCTGGCCCGCGCCGAGCAGATCGTGCAGCGCCGCTTGTGGCCCTGGTTCGCCAGCGAGATCCCGCGCCGGGAGGGCCCCCGATGAGCGACAGCTGGCCGCCGCTGCCCATGGATGACGGGCCCCCGCCCCCCGAGACCCAGATCGACGGGCTGCCCCCCGAGGCCGCCGGCCCGCCGTCGCCCACGGTGCAGGCCTTCCCGCGGCCGGCCATCGTGGACCGCGTGCCCCTGGACCAGCACGCGGTCATCGAGGCCAGCGCGGGCACCGGCAAGACCTTCACCATCGAGCACCTGGTGGTGGACCGCCTGCTGCGCGGCGTGGCCCTGGACCAGATCCTGGTGGTGACCTTCACCGAGAAGGCCACCGCCGAGCTCCGCGCCCGGGTCCGGCAGCTGATGGAGCGGGTGCTCATCGCGCCCACCGTGGATCGCGAGCGCGTCGATCCGGCGACCCACTGGATCATCGAGCCCGCCCAGCGCCGCTGGCTGGACGACGCGCTGTTTGGCTTCGACCGCGCGAGCATCTTCACCATCCACGGCTTCTGCCACCGGGTGCTCAAGGAGCTCGCCTTCGACAGCGGCCAGCTCCTCGAGCAAGACATCGTCGACAGCACCAAGGCCTTCACCCGGGCCTTCCGCGAGACCCTGCGCACCCGCCTGACCACCGATCCCGACCACGCGCGGCTGCTCACCGCGTGGCTCGCCGACGGCCAGGACCAGGCGGATCTGGAGTGGCTGCTGCGCAGCGCCCACCGCCAGCGCTACCTGGCCCACCACACCCCCGTGGAGGCCGAGATCGACGCGGTGCTGCAGCGCCTCACCGCTGAGCTGGACGTGGGCAGCGTCATCACCGACTTCGCGGGCACCGCGCTGACCCGCCCCGCCCTGGCCGGCGCCGAGAAGGCCCTGCGCGCCGTCGAGGCCGCCCTGGCCGACGGCGGCGACGCCGACGCGCGGCTGGCCGCCGTGCTGCAGGTGGATCTGATGGCCGCCGTACACCCCCGGCGCACGGCCCCCCACGGCAAGCGACACTTCCCCGATCAGCTCGAGCCCGAGAGCCAGCGGGTGCGGGCCGCCCTGGAGCGCCTGCGGGTGCTGGCCGCGCTGCAGGGCTCCCAGGCCCGCGCGGTGGTGGACGCCTTCCTGCCCGAGGTGGTGGCCCGGCTGGAGCGCAACAAGCGGCGCGACGGCGAGCTCGACTACGACGATCTGCTGGACCGGGTGTGGCATGGCCTGGACGGCCCCCAGGGCGAGGGCCTGGTGGCGGCGCTCCGCGAGCGCTTCCGGGTCGCCCTGATCGATGAGTTCCAAGACACCGATGACCGCCAGTGGGAGATCTTCCACCGGGTCTTCGTGGCGGGCACCACCGACCACGCGCTGGCCATCATCGGCGACCCCAAGCAGGCCATCTATGGCTTCCGTGGGGCCGACGTACACACCTACCTGGACGCCCGCCGCACGCTGCTCGAACAGGGCGCCGCCCGGGTGCCCCTCGACACCAACTTCCGGTCGTCGGCGCAGATGATCACCGCCGTCAACCACCTGCTCGACCAGCAGGCCGATCACCCGCTGTTCACCGGCGAGATCCGCTACGACGAGCCGGTGGCGGCCGGGCAGGCCCGCTGGCAGCTCACCAACGCCGCCGGGGCGCCCGTCGCGCCCGTGGCCCTGTGGCAGTTCCGCCCGCCCCCGCCCCGGGGCTCGCGGAACCGCGACCGCGTGCCCAAGTACCAGCTGCAGGACGCCTACGCCCGGGCCCTGGCCCGCAGCCTGCGGGATCTGTTCGCCGATGACGCCGGGCTGTATGTGGACGACCCCGCCCACGGCGAGGCCCTGGGCGAGGGCCGCCGCCGGCTGCGGCCCGGCGATGTGTTCGTGCTCGTGCGCGGCCACTGGGACGCCGTGGACGCCGCGAAGGCCCTGCGGGACGCCGGCGTGCCCTACGCGTTCTACAAGCAAGAGGGGCACGC
>JAUHVS010000147.1 GCA_030424955.1 bacterium
CCCTGCGGCTGCTGGGCCAGCGCCACGACGCCGCCACCGGCCTGAGCCACCACCGCTACCGGGTGTTCGACCCGCAGTCGGCCCGCTTCATCAGCCCCGATCCGCTGGGGCTCGTGGGGGGCGACAACACCTTCGGCTACCCCACCGACCCCCTGAGCTTCGCCGATCCCCTGGGCCTGGCGTGGTGTGGCAGCGTCGATCGACGGACCCAGAAGGCGGTGGAGAGGACACGGGGAGACGCGGCCCAGGGTCGGGTCCGAACCAACAGCAACAGTCACTTCGAACGACACGGCTACAGCGCCGAAACGGTCGCAGGGATCATCGCGCAGCCCGACGCGGTCTATCAATCCTCAGGGGGCTCGGGCCGGCTCGTGTTCCGCCGTGGCGGCGACATTGTGGTCACCGAAGGCGTGGGCAGTAGCCGGGGCACGGTGGTTACTGCCTATGGCGACAGCGGAGTCCTGGGTACCAGTGGGGCCGCCGCGGTGGCCGGCAACCCGACCGACGCCGGGCCGACCGTCACCCATCAGATGATCACGACCGGGACCATCCCCGCTGCGGGGGGGGGGCATATGCCTGCCGCCACGCAGATTTGGGACCCGACATGACGTTGGACTGGTTTGGTCAACAGCTCAACGCCGAGGCGTTGGAGGCGCCGCCGCCCTGCACCGTGAGCTTCGAACCCAGCCTGCTTCGGTTGACATGGGCAGACGATACATCGACCGGTCCGCTGCTGGGCACGTCGTATGATCAGGGCGTTGGCTTGCGCTTCTCACCGGCGACCAGGCAACTCGTGGGCCTCGAACTGCCCGTGGGCGGTGATCTCAGCCTTGCGATGCCGGACATGACCGCCGGGTACCCCAGGCCCCTGCCTCAGTGCTATGGCCTGAAGCTGGCGGCGCTTCGGGCTGTGACCATGGCTGGCTGGAACCAGGCGACCTTGACCTCGGACGGTGAGCGGCTCTTCGCCGGCCCCTTGCCGTCGCCAGCCGCTCAATCGTTGCGCATCAGTCAGCAGGCCACCCTCTGGCTACAGGGCGCGCACGTCACCGCTCTCGAGCTCTCCAGTCCCTACCGATGGCTTGCCCCCGGCACTGGCAACCCGCACATTGTCCGAGACGCCCTGACGGCCACCTGGCGGATCTGGAGCACGGCGACCGACGCGAGTCGGCGCGGCGAGGATCCACCCGACTCGCTGTTGGCGCAGGCCGCCGCCCTGCGAAGGTCCTTCAGTGCGCAGACGGGCACCGAGCAGTTGGCAGAGTGGCTTCGGTGGCTCTGACATGGATCTCCGGTCGGCTAGACCCAGAGCAAGGGAAGCGCACAACGAACCTGCATGACTTCGACACGCTCCCCATGGAGCTGAGGCCCGACGAGATCGCCGCGCTCCTCTCGCGGCTTCTGGAGCTGGACCCTACGCCGATCGAGGGCGTGAGGGTGATCGGAGCCCTTTACGACCGGCAACAACTCCACTGGAGGCCCTTTGACGCGTCGTCTCTCAACGCGATCGATGCTTGGCTGGAGCGGGTGTGGCGTCACGACCTCGAGTTCGTCGACGGGGCCGCGACCCTCGTTGTCAGCCTTGGCCTGCCGAGGGCGCTACATTGTCTCCGAAGGACGGCCCGATCGGATGATGACCCCGTCGCTCGCCTCGCGATCGAGGCCCTCGAGGAGCTGTGATGCGTCACTGCCGTGAGCGTTCGCGCTCGAACTCTGCCAACGGGCCCACCACAACCATCCGGAGGGTGCAGGGCGGGCAAGGCCAGGTGCTGCTGGGGTCTGGGGCCTGGGTACAGCCAGGCACGCAGGACCCCAACAATTCTCACATTCCGTTGACTGGATCACCCTATTGAGAACGATCGACCAGATCTCCAGGGTTCTCTTCGAGCGCCGCTTTGATCTCAGCCCTGCCGAGCTTCGTGCGCTCCTGGACGAGCTGATCACGCCGGCACGTAGCCCCGAGGAGCTTGACGATCCGTTGCTGTGGGAGACCGCAGAGAGCTGCGTGGAGGCGCTCTTTGACCTGTTCGCGCTGGAGACGATCGGGGGCGCCCAGGTCACGCGCCTCAGAGCGCTCATCAGGGCGTCGGGTCCCCTGAACGGCAGCGCTGCGGCGGCCCAAGGGGCCCTGCGAGGGTACTGCGACGCCTGGGATCGGGCCCAGCGCCGGCCCCAAGACAAGTGAGACAGTGGGCGGGCCTGGGGCCCGGCCCGTTGGTGCGGTCGAAGGGCTGGTGCTACCCTGGCCGCGCCAACTCGGCCTTCGCCGACGCCTCCGTAAACGACTGATGCGTGGCGAACTGAAAGATGGCAGCGGCGCGCTTGTCGCCATCGTCGAAGTGGACGAGACCGCCACCGACTTTCGAGGCACCGTGCTGGGGCTGTGTCCCGCGGAGGCCCCCGCCAGCCTGTGGATGAGGCGGCTGTTCACGGCCTTCGAGCGTGCGGTCAACGCGCAGCTGTTCGTCGAGGTGGATCGGCTGGAGGACGAGATCGCTCGCCTGGAGGTGACATTCGCTGCCGCCGGGACTCCCCCGACTCGGGTCGTCGATCTTCAGGTCTATCCATCCGAGATGACGCTGTCGTTCAGACTCCAGTGCTGAGCAGCGTTCGCACTGCGGGTGACCCGCCGGCTTGTTCATGCCAGGTCCGGGTGGCTCGGGATGGTGGGGGCGGCTTGCGGCTCCTGGGTGGCGGTCGCGGTCCGCCCTGTCGTTGGCGTGGCCATTGCTCGCGTTGCCGTTGCCAATCCCGCGCCAGGCCGCGCCGGCCAGAAGGCTCGGCGGCTGCGGACCACAACGCGCAGGGCGGCGACTGACCGATGCCCGGTATCCTCCTCGTTGACGGTCGGGCCGTGGCGCTCGGCCACGTCAGTACCTACCGGGGCCCCTGGGCAGGCGAGACCGTGCCCTACCGCCTCCGGCTGGCCCCGGCGGATCTTCGGCTGCACGCCGACCCCCTGCTGGCCGAGCTGGCCGACGATCTGCGGGCCTGTGGCGACGTGGATCACGCCAGCGAGCAGGCCTGGCTCGACGCGGGCCTGCCCGCGCCGGCCGACCTCTGGCGGGCCACTCCGGGGCTCTACGCCGATCTGCTGCGCGAAAGCGATCTGAGCCTGGTCGTGGTGGACCGGCTGCTTGTGGCGGCACACGCCGAGCCGCCGGCCACAGCCTGGCTGACCGTGCCTGCGACCATCACGGCGGCGCCCGATGGGCTCTGGCTGGCGGGCCTCGCCATCTCCAGCGAGGCGGTGGGGCAGATCAGAAGCCAGGGTTGGCGTCGCCGAGCAGCTTGTCGGCGGCCTCGTTGACGGACAGGTCCTGGGGCTTCTCAGGCACGACGTAGTGGCGCACGCCGTCGCCGTTCAGGTGCACCTGCACGGTCACGCCGTCTGGCATGGGCATGCCGTGGAGGCCGAGCACCTTGTGCGGATCCGCCGCGAGCTCCTTGGCGAAGGCTGGGTCTTCCCAGGCCCGCGTGACGACCTTTGCCCAAGCGTCTAGCTCTGCAGCGGTCGCCCCTTTGCTCAGGGTGTCTGCGCCGGCCGTGGTGGTGGTCGTGGTGGTGGTCGTGGTGCCATCGGCGGTCGTCGTGGTGACGACCGTGGTCGTGGTGCTCATGGATTCCCCTTACCCAGTTCTCTCAGCGTCGCCTGTGCCACACCCAGCGTCGCGAGGTCGTCCCACAAGGACGTGTCATCCGGCTGCCATGTGGCTGCCGTGGAGCATAGCGCCGCCGCTTCCAGGGCGGCAAGGGCGACCTGCGCGCGATCCTCGGCCGGCAAGCCTGCGATGACGGCCAGGTTGTCTTGCACGTGGTGGGCGTCGCTGCCATCCGCGCTGTGCACGCGCAGGCAGCGGGTGCTGTCTTGACCCCCTGGGAAGAGACCGCGGACGGCCGCCACGTGATCGGCCCCCAGGGTCAGCGCGAGGCGCTCGACGGCGTGGGCGTAGCCCAACACACCCACGGGCCCCGCCTCGGCCTCGGCCAGCGCGGTGAAGTGCGCCACCAGGGCCGCGGCCGCGGGCGGGCGCCAGGCCGACACCACCGCCTCCGCGGGCAGCCCCAGCGCGGCCAGATCGCGCAGGGCCAGGCGATCGTGGCCCGCCTCCTCACGCTGCCGGTCTCGGGCCCACGCCGCGAGCACCGGGCGGCCCTGCGCGTCGAAGCGGGCGGCCGCCTGGCCGAGCAGGCGCGGGGTGTGGGTCGTGAGGTGATAGTAGGCGGCGAGCCGCCAGATCCACCGCACGGGCGTGAGCGGCGGCCGCCGCGCGCCCGGCGGCGACTGGGCGACGCCCCGCCGCTGGCCGACGGCGATGGCCCCCTCGAGCAGGCGGGTGGTGGTGGCGAGCTGACCGGGGCCCTGCATGGGCCGCGCGAAGGGATCAGCCGGACCGAGGCGGTGCAGCCAGGTGCGGGCGGCCGTGGCCACGACGGCCTCGCCCGGCCCCACCTGCAGCCACTCGCAGTGGCCGCCCCCGTGCGATCCCGCCACCGGCTCAGCCGAGCAGGGCGTCGAGGGTCGCGTGGCCCGCGGCCGCGTCGGCGTTCTGGGCGTCGATGCAGGCCCGCAGCTGCGCGAGGGCCCGGCCGTCGGCCATGGCGGCCTGGGCCTGCGCCGTGCCCTCGGCGAAGCTGCCGACCTTGTCGAGGGTGTAGAGGCACGCGCCCGCGTTGACGGCCACCAGGTCGGTGAGCGCCTGGCTCGCCTTGCCGGCCAGGGTCAAGGCCCCCAGCCGGGCGTTCTCTTCGCGGGTGGCCCCGCCCGCGATGTCGGCCAGGGCCGCGCGGGTGACGCCCAGGTCTTCGGGCTGCACGGTGTAGCGGGTGATCTCGCCGTCGGCCGTCAGCTCGCCCACCTCGGTGGCCCCCAGGGTGCTGAACTCGTCCATGAAGCGCCCGGGCTCGCCCTCACAGGTGCCACAGGGCACCAGGGCGCGGCTGTAGCCGAAGCCCTTCATGGCCGCGATGACCATGTCGATGGCCGGCGGGAACGGCACGCCGATGATCTTGTGGCGCTCGCCGGTGTGGGTGTCCATCGGGCCCGCGAAGTGCAGCGCCGTCTTGCAGCGCAGCTGCATCAGCACCCGGCCGATGCCCATGGCGCGCAGCTTGGGCGAGATGGGGCTGGTGAAGCCCAGCCGGGTCTGCTCCACCGCCGCGATCTGTCGGTCGAGCTCGCCGAAGGGATCCACGCCCCACAGCATGAAGGCGTCGGCGCTGCCGCTGACCCCGGTCATGCCGGGCGCCCCGACCTTGTGCACGTACGCGCCACAGGCCGCCGCCACCACAGCGGCGCAGCTCGACACGTTGACGCTCTTCAGGCTGTCCATGCCCACGCCCACGATGCCCAGGTGGGGCTCCGGCGCCGAGACCGTGTAGGGGAAGTGGGCCGCCCACTCCTCGTGGTGGGCCTCGGTGACGCCCACCAGCTCTTCGGGGGTGATGTGCTTCGCGGCGTGGGCGCCGATCAAGGCGCCTTGCTGCAGGTCCGGCTGCTCGTTGCGGAAGATGGCAGTGTAGGCCTCGCGGGCCTCGGCCCTGCTCAGGTCCTGGCCGTGCTGCAAGCGGACGATGAAGCTGCCAAAGGCGCGTAAGCTCGCCTCGTCGAACGGAAGCTGCATGGGGATCTCCTGCCGGTGTGCCATGGGTCATGGGGGCGCGGCCGCCTGGACCGCCGCGCTGGGACGCAGCATGGCGCACCGCCGCCGCGACGTAAACGGGGTCGGTCGAGGCGGGCCGGCCCGGGCGGGGGTGGGCGGCCCGTCGGACCGCTACGGCGTGGTCGGCTGCGCGGCCCGCGCCTTGGCCCACGCCTCGACGGCCTGGCCCAGGTCATCATCGAAGCGCTCCGCCGCGATGCGGCGGCCCAGGGCGATCAGCCCGTCGGCCTCGGGGGACCGGCCGTCGGCGTCATAGCGCTGGGCGAGGGCCTGGGCGGCCGCGAGCCACTGGGCCTCGCAGCCGGGCTTGCTGCGGCCCAGGAACTCCGCGGCCTCGAGGTGCTCTCGGGCCTCGGCCGGCCGGGAGGTGCGGGTGGCGATCTTGGCCAGCAGCCGCCGCGCCACGATGGCCCGCGCGAAGATGCGCAGCTCCACCGCCAGGTCCATCAGCCGCAGGGCCAGGGCCCGCGCGCGGGTCAGGTCGTCGCCGGTGCCGCGCTGCACGAGGTGATCGGCCAGGTGCAGGCCGGTGAGCAGCAGGGCCATGCGGCGCCCCACCCGCTCCGCGCGCTCCACGCACCACGCCTGGTCGGCGATGGCCTGATCGAGGCGCCCGAGATCCGCGTGCACGATGGCCCGCGCCGAGCGGATCGCCACCCGCAGCCAGGCGTCGGTGGGGCCCAGCTCCACCACGCCGCCCTCGACCGCCCCGTTGGCCACCTCGACGGCGCGGTCGAAGACCCGCAGGGCGTCGCCGAGGCGCCCCAGGCTGCGCAGGATGTTGCCCAGGTCGTGGGCCACCCGCAGCAGCCCCGCGCCCCCGGTGGGCTCGATGATCGCCCAGGCGCCCTCGGCCAGCGGCAGCCCCTCCTCGGGGCGCCCCATGGAGCGCAGCACGAAGCCCAGCATGGAGCGGGCGTAGGCCGCCGCCTGCACCCGGCCCAGGCGCTCGAACAGGTGCTCGGCCATCTCGAGCTCGGTCTGCGCGCGCTCCCAGTCGTGGCGCAGGTAGGCCGCCTGGCCCGCGCCGGTGTGGGCCCGCGCCCGCAGCGCCACGGCCGCGGCGCTCTCGTCCAGGTCGATCAGCGCGATGGCGTCGGCGCCGTGCTCCAGCGCCTCGCCCAGATCGCCGGTGCTCAGGCAGACCCACGCCAGATCCACCAGGGTGCTGGCGCGCACCAGGGGGGTCTCGTCGGGCAGCCGGTCCTGCAGCTCAGCGGCCTTGCGCAGCGCCAACACCGCGTCGCTGTAGGCGCCCAGCATGGCGCCCCGGCGGCCCACCAGCCGCCCGTAGCGCACCGTCGCCGCCACCGCCTCGGCGCGGCTGTAGTGGAACAGCAGCGCGGGGTGGAAGCGGGGATCGTCGCCGTGGCGGCGCTCCAGCGCCCGGGCCACGAGCTGGTGCAGCAGGCGCCGGTTCGGGGCCAGCACGGTGGTGTAGATGGCGTCGCGCAGCAGCACCTGCCGGAAGCTGAAGACCTCGCCGTTGGGGCTGTCTTCCCGGCGCAAGACCCGCGCGGCCACCAGGGCCACCAGCTCGTCGCGGGGGGTGCTGCCGTGGCCCACCCGGGTCTGATGGTCGGCGTCGGACAGCTCCTCGGAGATCTCGGCCCACAGGGCGGCCTCGAAGCGCGAGCCCATCACCGACAGGTGGCGCACCACCTCGCGCAGCCGCGGGTGCAGCCGGGCCACGCGCGCCAGCAGCAGGCCGTACAGGGAGTCGGGCAGCCGCAGATCGGCGAGGGCCGCGGGCAGCGCGCTCAGCAGCTTCTTGTCGGCGAGCCGGGCGAAGAGCTCCTCGACGAACAGCGGGCTGCCGCCGGCCCGCTCGTGGATCAGGTCGAGGACCGCGGTGGACACGTGCGCGCGCCCGGCGAGGGCCTGCACCAGGGTCGCGACCTCCTCGGCGCTCATCCGCCCGAGGGGGACCGTCTGCACGGGCAGATCCGCGGCGAGCTCCAGGGGCTCCAGCGCCCGGGCGACCACCAGCAGCCGGGCCCCGACCCCCGCCGTCAGCTGGGGCAGCGTCTGCAGGAGCGCCAGGGCCTCGCCCTCGGCGCGGTGGGCCTCGTCGATGCACACCACGAGGGGGACGTCCCCCCGCTGGCGCGCCCGCGCGGCGGCCGCCCGCAGCACGAGGGCCGTGAGATCGAAGACGCGCTCGCGGCTGATGTCGGGCGCCGGCAGGCGCTTGCCCGACGCGTACACGCCAAACAGCTCACGCAGCAGGCCCGCCTGCGACATCAGCGCGGTGTACTCGGCCTCGGGCAGGCAGTGCGCCAGCACCCGCAGCTCACGCTCCAGGTGCCGCACGAGCGCGGGCGCGGGCTCCTCGGTGCCGAACAGCGCCGACGCGAGCAGGTGCGACACCAGGCTGCCGCCGCGCCCGGCCTCGACGCGGGCCCGCAGCACCTCGACGCTGTGGCCGGCCTTCAACACGAAGGCGTCCAGCAGCCGCGACTTGCCCACGCCCGCGGCGCCGACCACGGCGACGATGGGGGGCCGCTGGCCGGCCGCGGCGCTGGGCGCGGCGCCCAGCAACGCCGCGTGCAGCGCCGCCAGCGCGTCGGCCCGGCCGATGAAGGGCCGCGAGGCCGCGCTGGTGTCGGCCAGCGCCTCCCCCTGCCCCAGCACCTCGAAGAGCTCCGTCTCGGGCGTGGCCATGGTGCGGGCGACCACGCCGGCGGCCCGCCACGACAGGGGCGTCTGCACCGCGTCCCGCGCCGTCCGCGAGGCCACGAGGCCGTTGAGCGGCGCGGCCTCGGCCGCCCGGCGGGCGACCGCCGGCACCCCCTCGCGCAGGTTGACCTTGCCCAGGGTGTCGCGGGTGACGAGGCCTGTGTGCAGCGCGAGGCGCAGCCGCGAGACGCAGCCCACCGCCGACAGCGCCTCGTCCACCGCGGTGCGGGCGGCGCGCAGGGCGTAGGCCGCCTGCAGGGCCCGCTCGGCGTCATCCTCGCCGGTGTGATCCAGCCCGAACAGCACGAGGAGCGCCCCGGGCCCGCCGTCCTCGACCACGCACTGCTCGTCGGTCAGGGCCTGCCGGAGCTGGGTCTCGATGAGCTCGGCGATGGCCGCCACCGTGGCCTCGTCGAGCCCCAGCCCGCTGTCCTCGACGCCGTAGTCCACCGCCAGCACCGTGACGTGCTGGTGGCTGCCGGTCACGAGCCGGCCGCTGTCCAGGTCCGGCGCGCGATCGACGCCGAGCCGCGCCCGGATCAGGTTGAGGATGGCGTCCCCATCGGTGCGGCTGCGGGTGCGCCCCCCCTCGGCGGCGGGCTGCGCGAGGGACATCGCCGTGGCGAGCCGCGTGCCGGCCGTCGGCAGGTGGCCCACGCTGTCGGCCGCCGGCGCCGCGGGAAGGGGCGTCACGCTGACGTCGGGCGCGAGCATCGCCGAGCGCGGCACCGCGAAGGGCTCCAGGGCGCGGGCGAAGGCCTCGGCGTCGGGGTAGCGCCCCTCGGCGTCCACCGACAGCGCCTTGGCGATCACCTGGCACAGGGCGGGCGGGGCGTGGGGCGCCAGATCCGCCAGATCGCGGGGGGGCTCGCCCCGGCGCATGGCGGTCAGGTAGGCCAAGGGCCGCCGCGCCGGCCAGGGGCGGGCGCCCGCCCCAGCGATGCACTCGAAGAGCACCACCCCGGCGGCGAACACGTCGGTCCACGGCCCCACCGGCCGGTCGGGATCGGCCTGCTCCAGGGCCATGTACAGCGGGGTGCCCAGCACCTCGTCGGGCCGGGTGGCGCTGTCGTCGCTGAAGTGCGCGACGCCGAAGTCCAGCAGCTTGGGCAGCTCGCCGAACAGGTCGCTGTGGGCCATGAAGATGTTCTCCGGCTTGATGTCGCGGTGCACGATGCCCAGCCGGTGCACCTTCGCGAGCACCTCGAGCACCTCGAGCATGATCCGCGCGGCGATGCCCGGCCGCAGGGGGCCCTGGTTGAGGCGGGCGGCCAGATCCTCGCCCTCGAGCAGCTCCATGACCATGTACGGCGTGCCGTCGGGCAGCACGTCGTGGTCGAAGATGCGGGGCAGGCGCTCATCGCGCACCCGCGCGGCCGACATGGCCTCCCTGCGGAAGCGCTCGACGACGTTGGGATCCGTGGCGATCTCGGAGCGGATGGTCTTGACCACCACCCGGCTGCCCAGCACGGGGTGGATGGCCTCGTACAGCATCCCCATGCCGCCCGCGCTGAGCAGGCGGGTCACAGGGAACTTCCCGACGCGAGTGCCTGGCTGCAGGACCGCCAAGCCATGCTCCTGAGGAAGTTGGGTGTACGGCGGAAGTATCGCACAGCCAACATCGGTATGCTCCCCCTTGACAGCGCCGCCGCGCCTCGTACCTCGGAGACCGCATGATCCGTGAATCCCTCGCTCGGGCCGCCGCCGCGACGGAGGCCGCCCTGCCCGGCTGGCGGCTCGACCGCCTGCGCGCCGAGCTGGACCGCCCGCTGCTGCTGGTGGCCGCCGGCGCCACCCTGCCCGCGGCGCGGCTGTGGGCCCGCCTGCACGAGCGCACCGGCCACCCCGCCTGGGCCCGCTCCACCCACGACGCCCTGCACCGCCCGGTGCCCGAGGGCGCCGCGGTGGTCATGCTGTCGGGCTCCGGGCGGCACCACGACGTGCTGACCGCCGCCCGCCACCTGGGCGACGCCGCGAAGGGGCACCTGCGCGCGGTGGTGTGCCTGGAGGGGACGCCCCTGGCGGACCTGACGCGGGGGCTG